>NZ_CANSHK010000005.1:0-103293 GCF_947646745.1 uncultured Methylovirgula sp.
ATTTGGTGGCCCTGACCGTCGAGGCCGCCGCCATGGCCGGCGTCCCCCTCGCAGGTACCAATTGGATCCCGGGCAACGGCGGGTTCTAAGCCAGCTCACTGCGAGCCACCTCAAGCTCATCCCCGCAGACCGACTCTTCTCCCCGGAACATCACCTGTTTCGGGGAGATTTTTCGCGCTTGCCGTCCGGTTCAGGCATCTTCCGGTTCGGCGTCCGGCTGCCAGGGCAGCGCTTTGAGCGGCGCGACGGCCGCCAAGATGTCCCGCGCGGCAGCGAGATGCGCCGGGTTTGAAACAGAAAACGTTTCGTCGGTCGCCGCCATCAGCAAGCCGCCGTCGGGCCTGTGCTCGACAATTGCGCTCGGCGGCGGCGTGATCAAATGCGCGAAGCGCGGCCCAACATAGGTGATCCATCCAAGGCGGTAATAGGTGGGATCTCGCCAGTCCCAGAGGTTGGCGAGATCGCGGGGATAGGCCATGCTCCACACGGGATCGAAAGTTTCGGCCATGGCCAGGACGGCGCCTTTAAAGATCGGGAAGGTGATAATGGCCGGATCTGGATCAATATACTCTTCTGTTGAAATCCACACATTATTACTGATGAGATCCGAATTGGACCAGCAGCCGCCGTGCACACTGATGCTCAGCCCGCGCGGCTGGTCCTCGATCGAATTATAGACATAGAATCTATAACCATAGATGGGGTCAGGGTCACCATCATCGTCGCGCGAGATTTTTGCCGCGATCTCCGTGGGCAATTCACGCTTGATCTCCTCAAATGCAACGGTCTGATCGTTTTTGTCGGTCCAAAGCCAACCGTCGAAGACGGGATCGACCGCCTTCAGCCGATCGAGCAGATCGACGAAGCGGGCGGCGAGCGCCGCGGGCGTCTCGCGCCGCGGCCCCCAAAAGGAATCCGCCGCAAAGTAATTTTTTATCTCGAATTTCGAACCTTCGTTGCTCATTAGAAGCCCCATATGATTTCCGAAGTGCCGGTTCCTTCGGGCGTATAAAAGATACGGACCTTGGGTAAAAAGCCTGCGTCGCCAAACAATTTCAAAGCGAACATGGCGATCTCTTTGTCCTGAAAATGCCAGTCGATCGGTCGAACGATTCCGGTTTGCAAATTGCGAAAATCATTCGCTTCAATTTGGCGAGCGGCTTGGTCGAGAAATTCCTCTTCCATGTCTTCCCTAAGCTTTTTATTTTTCAACCGCCACGCGTGGAAAGCCTTGTACTCTTGCATGATACCGGTCGTGTCCTGGCAATCGTCGAGTTTGATGATCCTCCCAGTCCTGGGGTTGAAGAGGCCAAAGGCGAGGCCCGGCGCCAGCGGCGGATGACGATGCGGATTGACGATTCTTCGGCTGACATATTGTGCGTATCTGACGGCGTTCGCATTGTTCGTCGCACCGGGATTGTCAATAACCGGAGCCGGGCAAAGCTTCGGCTCGTCATCTTTAGACGCGCGTGCGGCCTGCGCATCTTCGCGCGGCTCGCCCTTGGCGGCGCGTAAAGCCGCAGTTGCCGCGTCGCGATCGATATAGAGTACGCCGTCAAGGTCACGGCCGAGCGGCGTTCCCGTCGAAACATCGACATAGACGCCGTTTCGCAACTGAGCGCGAACCGTCGTTGCGCGGCCATCGGTGTCTCTGGCTGAAAGTTCGAGCGCGCCGGTGTCGTGATCGGCGCTGTAGTTTATGCCCGGCGACCCCGGCAATGTTCCTTCCGAGCGGATGCCTTCATTCGGCGAAGGAATGAAGATAGCGCCGAAGAAAATCGCCGGTTCCGCGATTTTACTTGCGAACTCGGTCAGTCCTGTAAGTGCCTCGGGACCAATGTCTCCGAGAAACGAACCAGAGACTCGCGTACCGAGACCCGCTCCAACGAGCGCGGTCGAAGCGCTGCTCTGCTCGGTCTTTGGCTCGCGCGGCGCAGCGCCGTCTGGAGAACTTGTGACGTGGGGCGCCGGCACCTTGGGAGGGCGGGCAGCACCGCCGGTTGATCCCCATTCGCCGCTTTGACGGCCATTGCCGGCGGCAACGCGAGGCTGATCGGGATCGTATTTTCGGAAATCAAGGGGCGCGAAGCCGAGTTCGCTCAATAAGCGGCTTGGCGGAAAGTCGTCGTCGAGAAGCGCCGCCGCGAGATGGAGACGCCAGGCATCGGCTTCGTTCGCGAGCCTCGGCAATTGCGCGAAGACGAGGCGCAGATTTGCGAGAGCTTTGTCATGCGGCCAATGGCCGGATGCGCTGGCGAGATGGCGCAGAAAATTGGGCGGCGGTCGACGCTGAAAGGCGACACAATATAACGCGAGGGCGCGTTCTCGATCTTCCGCCAGCGCAAGCTGCGGATGGCCGAACCAATCCTCCCGCATGCGCATCAGCGAAGTTCCGGCGCCGACGACCAAGCCGGCATCGGTCATTATCGTTTCGCGCGTGATCGCGCCTCGAAGGCGATAGCCCTCGAATTGTTTGCGGAGAGCCGCAGCAGTTTGCACCCGCTTTTTCCCTTGGCTGACGGAAAAAGCTTAGGCGAAGCGCCAAACGATGTAAAGAACAAATAGAGAACAAGCGTCTTACAGGTTATCGTGTGGAACGCGTACGATTGCGAATCAGATCGCCCTACAAATTCACCATCGCCATGCCGCGCACGTCATAGCGCTCGCCGGCAATCACGTGCGATGCGACAGCGCTTTCGATCGCTTCGATGTCGGCAGGCGTCAGCACGACATCGGCGGCCTTAATGTTTTCCGCGAGCCGCGCGCGCTTGGTCGTGCCGGGAATCGGCACGATCCAGGGCTTTTGCGCCAATAGCCAAGCGAGAGCGATCTGCGCCGGCGTCGCGCCCTTCGTGTCGGCAATGGATTTCAAACTCTCGACGAGCGGCGCATTCTTTTGCATCGCGTCGGATTGGAAGCGCGGATTGGTCTTGCGCCAGTCGTCATCGGCAAGCTCGGTTCCGGCCGCGAACGCCCCGGTCAGAAACCCGCGCCCGAGCGGGCTATAGGGGACAAAGCCGATGCCGAGTTCTTCGAGCACCGGCAAAATGTCTTGCTCCGGCTCGCGCGTCCAAAGCGAATATTCGCTTTGAACCGCCGCAAGAGGATGCACCGCATGGGCGCGGCGGATGGTTGCGGCGCCGGCTTCCGACAGGCCGAAATATTTCACCTTGCCGGCTTTGACGAGATCGCCGACGGCGCCGGCAACCTCTTCGATCGGCACATTGGGATCGACGCGATGCTGGTAGAAAAGATCGATATGATCGGTGCGCAGGCGTTTCAGCGACGCGTCGGCGACCGCCTTGATATGCGCCGGCTGGCTGTTAAGGCCGATCGGCCGCGCACCGCCGTTAGGGTCGAGCGCCATGCCAAATTTCGTCGCGATCACGACCTTATCGCGGACCGGCGCCAAAGCCTCGCCGACCAGCTCCTCGTTCGTTCGGGGGCCATAGACTTCGGCCGTATCGAAGAAGGTGATCCCGAGATCGATGGCGTGCCGGATCAGCGCGACCATTTCGGCATGATCGCCGGGCGCGCCATAGGCCCAGGTCATGCCCATGCAGCCGAGGCCGAGGGCCGAGACTTCAAGGCCGTTGTTTCCGAGACGACGTTTTTGCATCATGAACTCCGCATTTGCTGCAGCACTGATATCCGCTTCGGCGCGCATGCCGAAATCACGTCGGCGCTAGCGCTTTGTCTCAAAACGCCGCTGACGCGGCTGCGGCTTTCTTGAAGGCGTCCTAGAACTCGCCATAGCCGCGCGCCATGGCCGCGGCGAAACCGAGCAGTGGGGCGAACAGCGCAAGCTCGACGTGGAGATAGATCCGGACGCGTTTGACCTCAGCGTCGGCGGGCGGCACGCCCTCTCTGCGCCAGCGCAAATAGGCGAGCGTGGGCGGCACCGATAACAGGCCGATCGCGGCGAATGTGCCGATCTTCGCCCAGAAGAAGGCGTTGTGCGAATAATAGTGCCAGCCTTTGGCCGCAAAGATCGCGCGCGCGAAGCCGACGATCACGACAAGGCCGGCGAGGATCCCATAGAAGAGGTCGAGCCTTGCGAGCCGCGCCACCGCATCGCGTCCGAGACCAGGCCGCGTCACGAAAAATTCGGCGAAGACAATGCCGAACAGGCTGAAGACGAAGAGATGATGAAGGATGGCAAGCCAGAGATCGAGCATCGCGAAGACCCGCGCGAGGAGGGGGGATTGTAATGCGACGCAGCCGCGAGGCAAGCGAGAGTATCCGTGTTGATCAAGCGGTTTTTCGCGTCAATCCCGCTCCAACTTATGAGACTCGATCACGTTCGTGCATTGAGGTCGGTTCGGCCTCAATGCAGCGTGATCTAAGCCGGCTGATGTCGGGTGCCGAGCCATTGCCGCCGCGACAGATACGCAAAAGCCTGCCCCGCGCGGTACCGGCGCGAATGCCGGCGTTTTGATGCAATCGCGAAAGCGCCGGTTAGGGAAATATTGAAATTCAAAGATGGCGACGGCGGTCCTTTGATCCAGCTCAACCTCCCCTTTGGCGGATGCCCTACTTTGAGCCGCTGGAGGATGCGGAAACGTGCGCGGTCTTCGGGTCAATCCCGCCGAACTCAATAGAATCGATCATGTCGAGCGGCGGTAGCGCGCAGACGGAGATCAAGATGGGATCGATCGCCAAGTCAACGTCCAAGCTTGTCCGCGGCGGCATGGCAATTCTGCTGATCGCAACGCTGGCCTTCGGCGCGGATGCGGCGCGCGCCTGCACCAGCTTCATCCTTCGTACGCGAACCGGAGGCGTTGTTTACGGCCGGACGATGGAATTCGGTTTCCCGCTCAAATCCGCCGTCATTCTCATTCCGCGCCATATCGCGCTGCACGCGACCGGTCCCGGCGATAAGCCAGGCGCTCTGAAATGGACGGCCAAATATGCCGCCCTCGGCCTCAATGCTTTGAACATGCCGGCGATCATCGATGGCATGAACGAGAAAGGGCTTGTCGGCGGCGCGCTCTACTTCCCAGATTATGCGGGTTACGCCGACCCGGCCAAGACCGATCCCGCCAGGGCGCTTGCCCCGTGGGACGTCCTGACTTGGGCGCTGACCAATTTCGCCACCGTCGCCGAGGTCAAGGCGGCCTTGCCGCGGATCGCCGTCGTCGGCCTCAAGGAAGCCCATCTCGGCCTGGTCCCGCCGCTGCATTATGTTTTGCACGACGCCTCGGGTGCCTCACTGGTGGTCGAACCCATCGGCGGGGTGCTGAAGGTCTACGACAATCCGTTCGGCGTCATGACCAACGCGCCGCCTTTCGACTGGCAAGTGACGAATCTGAAAAACTACGTCAAAATCTCGGCGATCAATGCACCGCCCCTCCATATCGCCGGGCAGACCCTCACACCGATCGGCCAAGGGTCCGGGCTGTTAGGAATCCCCGGCGATCCGACCCCGCCCTCCCGTTTCGTCCGGGTGTTGGCCTATGCGGCCTTGGCCGAGCCACAGGCCGACGGCATCGCCAGCGTGCGCGCGGCCGAACATATCCTCAACAATTTCGACATTCCCAGGGGCTGGGTGCGGCCCCGCGCGGGAGACGCCACCCAATGGGAGTTCACCCAATGGTCGACGATCGCAGATCTCACCAACCGGGTCTTCTACGTCAAAACCTATGACGATCAGGTCTTGCGCCGCATCGATCTCAAGAGTCTCAACCTCGACGCCCCGAACCTACTCTCGGCGCCGCTCGTGCCGCGGCCTGAAGCGCCGGCTCTCGTGCTCAAACCCTGACAGGTAACACGCCGAAAGCATCGCGCATAATAGCGACAAGGCGTTGCGTTAAGATGATTTTTACATCCTGGAGCGGGATGCGAAAAAGGACCAGCGGTTTTTTGCAAAATCCCGCTCTACACTTTTAGAATCGATCACGTCGATTCGATCCGAAATCATCGTGATCTAAGCCGCAGCTTCGTTCGCATTCTCCAGCACATCTCTGACGCTGGCGCGGATGAGTTTCGACAGCGCCGCAAGCGCGGCGCGGCGCGGATGGCTTGGCCGGAAGATGAGCCGCACACGGCGGCGCGCCTTCGTGCCGCTCAAATGCCGCGCCACGAGGCCGCCGGGCAGGGGCTGTTCCTGCTTGAGCGCCAGGGCTGGAATCAGCGTCATGCCATAGCCGGCGGCCGCCATGTGCAGCAGCGTTTTGAGGCTGGTCGCGCGCATGTCGGCGATCGCCTCGCCGGCATTCTTCGGCGGCCCGCACAGTTCGAGCGCCTGGTCGCGCAGGCAATGGCCGTCGGTCAAAAGCAGCAGCGATTGTGCGTCGATGTCGGCGATGGTGATCCGGTTTCGTGCAGCGAGCGCATTGGCTTGTCCGAGCACGAGCCAGAAATCCTCATCGAACAAAGTCTCGGCCTTGAGCGCCGGTGTCTCGGGGTCGGAGGCGATGATCGCCGCATCGAGCTTGCCGGCGGTCACGAGTTCGATCAGGCGCACGGTCAAATCTTCGACGAGAACGAGCCGCAGCGACCGCAGCGCGCTCTGGGCGGCCGGCAGTGCGTAGGGCATGAGATAGGGCCCGAGCGTCGGGATGACGCCCAGATGCAACGGCCCGGCCAGCGGATCGCGCGCCGATTCTGCGACAGAGACGATGTCCTCCGCAGCGGCCAGGGCGCGGCGGGCATGGGCGAGAATTTGTTCGCCCGGTGCAGTCGGCCGCACCGTATGGCCGACACGCTCGAAGATGGCGAGGCCGAGTTCTTCCTCAAGCTTGCGGATCTGGCCGGAGAGCGTCGGCTGGCTGACGTTGCACGCGTCGGCCGCGCGGCCGAAATGACCGAAATCGGCAACGGCAACGATGTAGCGGAGATCGCGAAGGTTCATGAGCCAGGATGAAGTTTGAAACTATTTTGACGGCCATTGGCGCTGCCTATGAAATTAAACGGAACTATCGATTGGATCAATCTCCTCGGCTGACCTAGCTTGACCGCGCACCAGATAAAAGCATGCGGAGGGAGCGATGGACGCAAAGACGGATGACGGCGCGGGCAAATGCCCGTTTTCGGGAGGCCATGGCCATACCAACCGCGATTGGTGGCCGGACCATCTCGACATTCAGGTGCTGCATCGGAACTCGTCCTTGTCCGATCCGATGGGCGAAGCCTTCGACTATGCCGAGGCGTTCAAGAGTCTCGACCTCGATGCGGTGATCAAGGATTTGCATGCGTTGATGACGGATTCGCAGGACTGGTGGCCGGCAGACTTCGGCCATTATGGCGGCTTGTTCATCCGCATGGCTTGGCACAGTGCCGGCACCTATCGGATCACCGACGGCCGCGGCGGCGCCGGCGGCGGCCAGCAGCGTTTTGCGCCGCTGAACTCTTGGCCGGATAATGCCAACCTCGACAAGGCGCGCCGCCTGTTGTGGCCGATCAAGCAGAAATACGGCCGCAAACTCTCCTGGGCCGACCTCTTTGTCCTGACCGGCAATGTCGCTTTGGAATCGATGGGCTTCAAGACGTTCGGTTTCGCCGGCGGTCGCGTCGATACCTGGGAGCCGCAAGAACTTTACTGGGGTCCCGAAGGGACCTGGCTCGGCGACGAGCGCTATAGCGGCGAGCGCCAGCTGGCCGAGCCTTTGGGCGCCGTGCAGATGGGCCTGATCTACGTCAATCCAGAAGGCCCGAACGGCAACCCGGACCCGGTCGCGGCAGCGAAGGATATCCGCGAGACATTCTTCCGCATGGCGATGAACGACGAGGAGACCGTTGCGCTCATTGCCGGCGGCCACACGTTCGGCAAGACGCATGGCGCCGGCGATCCGTCATTTCTCGGCGCCGAACCAGAAGGCGCCGTCATCGAGGATCAGGGCCTCGGCTGGAAGAGCCGCTATGGCACCGGCGTCGGCGCCGACGCGATCACCGGCGGCCCGGAAGTCACCTGGTCGCAGACGCCGACGCGATGGAGCAACCACTTCTTCGACAACCTGTTCAAATATGAGTGGGAGCTGGAGAAGAGCCCGGCCGGTGCCTGGCAGTGGAAGGCGAAAGCAGCGGAAGCGACGGTCCCCGACGCTTACGATCGGTCGAAGAAACATGTGCCGACCATGCTGACGACGGATCTTTCGCTGCGGTTCGATCCCATTTACGAAAAAATCTCCCGGCGTTTCTACGAGCATCCGGATGTTTTCGCCGATGCCTTCGCCCGCGCCTGGTTCAAGCTCACGCATCGCGATATGGGTCCGATCCAGCGTTATCTCGGCCCGCTCGTCCCAAAAGAGACACTGATCTGGCAGGATCCGATCCCCGCGGTCGATCATGAGCGCGTCGGCGACCAGGATATTGCGGCGCTGAAGGCGAAGATTCTGGCTTCGGGCCTGTCGGTCTCGGAGCTCGTCGCGGCGGCCTGGGCCTCGGCGTCGACCTTCCGCGGTTCCGACAAGCGCGGCGGCGCCAACGGCGCGCGCATCCGCCTCGCGCCGCAGAAGGACTGGGCGGTGAACCAGCCCACGCAACTCAAGAGGGTTCTGGAAAAGCTCGAGGCGATTCAGAAGGAGTTCAATGCGTCGCAAAAAGGCGGCAAGAAAGTCTCGCTTGCCGACTTGATCGTTCTCGGCGGCGGCGCGGCGATTGAAAAGGCGGCGAAAGACGCCGGGACCGAGGTAACGGTGCCGTTCACGCCGGGTCGCATGGACGCGTCGCAAGAGCAGACGGATGTCCAATCCTTCGCGCCGCTCGAGCCGCTTGCCGACGGCTTCCGCAATTACCTCAGCGGCAAGCAATTCATGGCGCCGGAAGAGGCTCTCATCGACCGGGCAGAATTGCTGACGCTGACCGGGCCGGAAATGACGGTGCTCCTCGGCGGATTACGGGTGCTCGGCGCCAATTCCGGGCAATCCAAACATGGCGTCTTCACCGACCGGCCGGGGAAGCTGACGAACGACTTCTTCGTCAACCTTCTCGACATGCGCACGCAGTGGCAGCCCTCCGGCAGCGAGGCGGGCGTCTATGAGGGCCGCGATCGCAAGACCAACGCGCCGCGCTGGATCGGCACGCGCGTCGATCTCATCTTCGGCTCGCATTCGCAATTGCGCGCTTTCGCGGAAGTCTATGCCTGCGCCGATTCGCAGGAGAAGTTCATCGACGACTTTGTCGCGGCCTGGACCAAGGTGATGAATGCCGACCGCTTCGATTTGGCTTGATTTTGGACCTCGCTCCGGCGTGGCCCTCGGAATTGGCGTCCCGTAACGGGTGCCGCATAGCCCCCCACGTCCGGTCAGGACCCGCCGAAGGTCCGCCGGGCGTGTGCCGCCCGCCTATGGCGGCAGACAGCCGCGGGTCGTCCCCCCGCGGCTGTTGCTTTTGGTCGCTTGCCTTCCCACATCGGGAACTCTATAAGCGCCCCCATTCCACACGCGGAATTCGCGGTCCTGCCTTAAGGCCCGCACCCGGTGGCTTCCGGCGGCAACGCCGGCCAGCCTGATTTTCCGCGGCGGCTCAACCGGAGAAAGACTGATCTATGCTACCTGACTTTTCGATGCGCGGCCTCCTCGAGTCCGGCGCCCATTTCGGCCATCAATCGCACCGCTGGAACCCGAAAATGGCGCCGTACATTTTCGGCACCCGCAACAATATCCACATCATCGACCTCGCCCAGACGGTGCCGCTGCTGCACCAGGCGCTGAAGGCGGTATCGGATACGGTGGCGCGCGGCGGCCGCGTGCTTTTCGTCGGCACCAAGCGCCAGGCGCAGGACGCGATCGCCGACGCCGCCAAACGCTCGGCGCAATATTATATCAATTCCCGCTGGCTCGGCGGCATGCTGACCAATTGGAAGACGATTTCGGCGTCCATTCAGCGGCTGCGCAAGCTCACCGAGACGCTCGACAGCGGCGGCCAGGGCCTGACCAAGAAAGAGCGGCTTATGCTGTCGCGCGAGCGCGAGAAGCTTGAGAAGGCGCTCGGCGGAATCAAGGAAATGGGCGGCACGCCCGACCTGATCTTCGTCATCGATACGAACAAGGAGCAATTGGCGATCAAGGAAGCGGCACGGCTTCATATTCCTGTCGCGGCCATTCTCGATACCAATTGTGATCCGGACGGAATCACCTTCCCGATTCCCGGCAATGACGATGCGGGGCGCGCCATCAGCCTCTATTGCGATCTCGTCGCGCGCGCAGCGCTCGACGGCATTTCCCGCAGCCGTGGTGAATCGGGCATCGATCTCGGCGCGGAAGCCGCGCCGGTCGCCGAAGATTTGCCGGAGGCGGTCGCGCCGGAGGCCGACACGCAGACCGAGCATTTCGAATTGCTCGCCGCGCCGCGCGGGGCCCCGGACGATTTGGCGAAGCTGCATGGCGTCGGCCCGCAGGTCGTCAAGAAGCTCAACGACGCCGGCGTCTTCCATTATTGGCAGATCGCCGCGCTGACGCCGGACGAGGCGAAAAAGCTCGATCAGGATCTCAAGCTTGGCGGCCGCGTCGAGCGTGACGGCTGGGCCGAACAGGCCAAGGGCCTGATGGCAGCGGAATAAACGGCCCTTGGGCCGGGCGGGCTGATCCCGTCGCAATACTCGGCCGATGCGTGCGCCGCATCGGCTGCGCTCTTTTCGAATCGACTGAAGGATGAACGCGATGGCGAATGTCACGGCGGCATTGGTGAAGGAGCTGCGCGAAAAGACCGGCGCCGGCATGATGGATTGCAAGACGGCGCTGTCGGAGTCGAACGCCGATCTTGACGCGGCGGTCGATTGGCTGCGCAAGAAGGGCCTGTCGAAGGCGGCGAAGAAATCCGGCCGTATTGCCGCGGAAGGCCTCATCGCGCTCGCCGTCGAGCCGCTGCAGGGCGTCGCCGTCGAACTGAATTCCGAGACCGATTTCGTCGCCCGCAACGAGGATTTTCAGAAGATCGCCCGCAACATCGCCGAGGTCGCGGTCAAGTCAGGCTTGACCGATGCCGAAGCCTTGAAGGCAGCCGCCTATCCGGGCGGCGGCACGGTCGCCGAGGCGATTGCCAATGGCATTGCCACGATCGGCGAAAATCTCAATCTGCGCCGTGCTGCCTCGGTTGCGGTCGGGCAGGGCGTGATCGGTTCTTACGTGCATACGCCGGTCGCCGACCGGCTCGGCAAGATCGGCGTGCTCGTGGCGCTCGAATCGACCGGCAAGACCGACGTTCTGGCGCCGCTCGCCCGTCTCATTGCACTGCATGTCGCGGCGGCGAGCCCGCTCGCGGTGGATGCATCGGGCATCGATCCGGATGTCATCGCGCGCGAGAAGAAGGTGCTGGCCGAGAAGAATGCCGGCAAGCCGCCGCACGTGCTCGAGAAGATCGTCGAATCGGGCCTGAAGACCTATTACAAAGAGGTCACGTTGCTCGAACAGCCCTCGATCCATGCCGAGCACAGCAACAAGACCATCGGTCAGGTGCTGAAAGAGGCCGAAGGGGCCGCCGGCGCGCCGGTGACGCTCAAGGGCTTCGTGCGCTATGCGCTGGGCGAGGGCATCGAGAAGCAGGAAACCGATTTCGCCGCCGAAGTCGCGGCCGCCTCAGGGCAGGGATAGGACGGCCGGGGGGCCGTCTTACCGGCGCTTTTTGGCAGGCTTTTTTGCCGACTTGGCCGGTCGTTTCGTCGGCTTCGCCGTTTTCTTCGCGGCACGCGATTTCTTCTTCACGCGGGATTTATTCACCGGCTTGGCGCTCACCGCCTTGCGGCCGCGGCGGCGGCTCGCCAGGATTTCGGCAAGCGTCACCGGCCGGTAATCGAAGACATCGATGCCGACATCATATTGGCGCGGCAGTTCCTTCAGCTTGCCGTGCGAATGGCCGTGAAGGTCGATTGAGCCCTTGGTACTCAGATGCCAGGTCCGGAACGGATAATGGCAGAGGACGACCAAGCGGCCGTCGAGGACGAGTTCGGCATAATAGGATATGCTGGCCCAGGCGCTGCTCGCGGTCACCGCGGGAGAATCATTGTTGCCGATGATGAGATGCTTGCGGCCGTTGAGCGCGGCGAGCCATCTTTCGACGGCCGTCGCATCCATCGTCACGGCAAAATCACCGAGATGATAAACCTCGTCGTCGGGGCCGACGATGGCGTTCCAGCGGGCGATCAGCCCGGCATCGTGCTCAGCGATCGTCTTGAACGGACGCTTGTCGATGCGGATGCGCCGCGCATCGCCGAAATGCGTATCGCTCGTAAAAAAGACCGCCATGACATCCCGATGTTACGAGTCGTTGCGGGGGCAGCGACTCGTTTTAACACGGAATGCCGCGTTTCGTTCGGATTGGCTTACAGGGTCGCCTTGATCCCGACGTAGATTTCGAGCGGCGGCCCGACGGTGACGGAGCGGGGATCGTTGAATTGCGGGAAACCGGCGAAGCCGGCAGTTGAGTCGGTCTCGAACAATGCCCCGAACGTATTATAGCGATAATCGAGCGCATTGTTGACCAGGCCGAAGACCTGGACGTTGTTGTTGACCTGATACGAGGTCCGCAGATTGAGCGTCGCGAAGCCGGGCACCTGCGGCAGCGAATTGATCTCGTCGCCGACATAATACTGACCCGAACGATAGACGAGATCGGCGCCCACCTTCCACTTGGGCAGGATCTCGTAATCGAAGCCGATCTTGAATTTATGCCGCGGAATGCCGGGCAGGTTGTCGCCCGGCATGACGCATTCGACGCCCGTCGCACCGTTGCAGGTGGCATTCGGATTGTTCGGCGAGGAAAGCTGAACCGGCGTCAGGAAGGTCGCCTGGATATAGGAATAGCTCGCATAGGCGTCCCACCGGTCCGTCGTGAAGGTCGCGCCGAGATCGACGCCCTGGCGCAGGGTGTCGCCGGCATTGGTGAAATAGCCAAAGCCCGTGACCTGACTTTGCACGTTATAGATGTCGTTCTGGTTCTCGGTCCGGTAAAAGTTGGCGCTCCAGTCGAGCCGGCCGGGGATCGGGCCGCTGATCGGATTGTCGCCCTTGAAGCCCGCTTCGACCGTGCGCGCGACGACCTGCTTCAGCGGCGGGTCGGAGACGAGGAAATTGTCGATCATGCAGGGCTGCGAGGGGCTTGAGCAGCCAAGTTCAAGCGGCGTCGGAGCGCGGTTGGCCTCCGAATAGCTGGCGTAGGCCGAAATGTCCGGCGTGATCTTGAAAGTCGCGCCGACGACGGGATTGATCCGATTGAAATTGTTGTTTGCGTTGAGGTTCGGGCTTGCGCCGGTCAGATCGTTGAGATTGATCTGCGCATCGTTGAAGCGGGCGCCGGCGTGCAGCGTCAACCGATCGGTGATGTCGAAATCATCGAGCACATAGATGCCGAGATAGGTGTTCTGCGCGTTGAGATTGACGGGCGAAACGTCGGAGGCCGGCTCGTTGATATAGGTTCCGAGCCCCGTAACGACGAAATTCGTGGCAAGCGAGCCGATCTCGCTATTGCCGACGAAATGCGTCCAGCCGTGATCGACGCTGACGCCGGCTGTCAACGTATTGTGGTGGCCAAAGATTTTGTCGTCATAGGTCAATTGCGCGGTGGCGCCGGTGCTTTCGGTATGCGTCCAGTTGCGGTCGATCTCGCCGTAGAGCGAGCCGGCGGGCAGGGTGTCGGGGATGGCGGTCGGGTTGCCGTTGTTGCAAAGCGTCGCGCCGCCGCAGGATTGGAAATTGCTGATGTTGCCGTCGACATGCGCCTGGCCGTAATTGCGAAAATAGATGTCGCCATTGAATTTGAGCTTGTCGTTGATGTGCGACTCGTCCGAGAGCGTGATCATCTCGGCCGTCGTATTGGTCGTCTGCGGCGTCGTAAAAACCGAGGCCGGGTTTTGCTGCGATAAAATCAGCGGCGTCGAGCCGGCGACGCCGAGGCCATCGGCGCCCCCCGTCATGCTCAAATGGACTTCGTTGCCTTCGGCGCGATAGCCGACGTCGCCATAGGCGCGCTCGACATCCGACTGGCCGAAGTAACGGTAGCCGTTGGTCCGCACGCCTTCGGTCGCGACGTAATAGGCCCAATTGCCCTTGTTGACGCCATATTGGGCCGAGCCTTGAACCGTGTAATCACTGCCGCCCTGCAGGTCGAATTCGGTGCCCTGCAAGGTGAAGCCGTTCTTCATGTTCATGACCACGGCGCCGGCGAGCGCATTGAGGCCGAAGACCGGATTGCCGGTGACGATCTGCGCGGTATCGATCGCAACGGTCGGGATCAGGTCCCAATTGACCACGTCGCCGTAGGATTCGTTGATGCGCACGCCGTTCATATAAACGGCGAGACCCTGGGGCGTGCCCGGCACCGGCGAAGCGGTCTCGCCACGAAAGTTGAGCGATTGGGCCAAAGGACTGCCGATCGAATCGGTTGTCGAGACGCCGGGCGTCCGGCGCGCCATATCCTCGGTGATCGTGCTTTGACTGAGAGTCTCGATCTGCTGACTGTCGAGGGTCTGGGTTTCGTTGGGCACGTTCAACGCGCTGGTGCCGGCGCCAAGCGGCGTCGTCGCGACGACCTCAACCGTCGGAAGCTCGCCGCCGGCCTGCTGCGCAAGCGCCCGGGGCACAAAGACAAGGCTCGATGAAAACCCGACCAGAAACACGGATGCAAATAAAGCGCGCGAATGCGCGAGATCAATCGACATAAATCCCCCCACAGCATGAGCGCAGATCGCGGCGGCGCTAAATCCCCGCCGCCTCGCCGCTTTCTCGATTGCGAAGGGTAAACACGGGCCCCGGGCGCCGCTAGTGCAATCCCGCAACATCGTCACGTAAAACATTGATATTATTTAGAAAATGTCGCGCTCTAATTGGAAAAAATCTCGCCGTTTCCGGGAAAACGCGGCGCTTGAGACTTCCAAATTTTGAACTTGCGCGCAGCGCGCAGCGACGGCCTCCGCGGCCTTCACCGATTGCGAAAGTTTGGTGAAACGTGCGGTTTTCAGCTTCGGAACCGGGCTTTGTTCGGTTAGAAAGGCGCCGCCGAGGCCTTTGACGGACGATCCATGAACAATCACAAACCAAAATGGCGGCGGGTCGTCGTCAAGCTTTCAGGCGAGGCTTTGATGGGCCAGGCGAGCCACGGGCTTGATGCGCGCACGGTCGAAGCGATTGCCGCCGATCTCGCCGCGGCAGCGCGGCTCGGGGTCGAGACCGGTGTCGTCGTCGGCGGCGGCAATTTCTTCCGCGGCATTGCCGGGGCCGAGACAGGCATCGAGCGCGCGCGTGCCGATTCGATCGGCATGCTGGCGACGGTCATGAATGCGCTCGCTATGGAGCACGCGATCGAAAAACAAGGCCAGACGGCGCGCGCCTTGTCCGCCGTCGCCATGCCGTCGCTCTGCGAGCCTTATTCGCGCCAAGCGGCGCTGCATCATCTTGGCAAGGGACGCGTCGTTGTGCTCGCTGGCGGCACCGGCAATCCGTTTTTTACGACCGACACCGGCGCGGCTTTGCGGGCGGCGGAACTTTCGGCCGATGTGATCTTGAAAGCGACACAGGTCGATGGCGTCTACTCCGACGATCCCAAGCGCAATCCGGATGCCAAGCGCTACGAAACGCTGACGCATGACGAGGCGATCGCCAAGAACCTCGCCATCATGGACACGGCCGCTTTCGCCCTGGCCCGAGAGACGAAAATCCCGATTCTGGTTTTTTCGATCAAGGAGCCGGGCGCCATCTGCGCCGCCCTTCAAGGCAAGGGCCGCGCGACGCTGGTCACGCCCTAGGCGTAACATGGCCCGCTCCTTAGCCAGTTCCTGGGTATGTAACTTGGCGCGGGCGGGGAAATAGCATAGCAAAGCGAAAGATTCTGTGATCATATCCGCCCCCGCCGCAATCCCGCCGGACCGGTGTCGCAAGGCGGATGTGCAGGAGGCGTGGCGAGCCGGCCTGCGGCGCAAATTTCTTCGGGAGCGGAATGCGAAAAGATCAGTTCCGATTTTTCGCAGACACATCCGCTGCCAATTACGATAATCGATCGCGTTCTGTGCGTTAGGTCGAGGGGGCTCAAACGTATCGCGATCCGGCAAGGTTCAAAATGACGGACGAGTTCGATCTTTCTGATTTGAAGCGCCGGATGCAGGGCGCGATCGCTTCGCTGAAGCATGAGCTTGGCGGACTGCGGACGGGGCGCGCCTCGGCCAGCCTGATCGAGCCGGTGCATGTCGATGCCTATGGACAATCGATGTCGATCAATCAGCTCGCGACGATCAGCGTGCCGGAGCCGCGGATGTTGTCGGTCCAGGTTTGGGACAAGGGCATGGTCGGCGCCGTCGAACGCGCGATTCGCGATTCGAATCTTGGCCTCTCGCCGGTGACCGAGGGCCAGACGCTGCGCATCCGTATTCCCGAGCTCAACGAGCAGCGCCGCAAGGAAATGGTGAAGGTGGCGCACCGCTATGCCGAGGAAGCGCGCGTCGCGGTCCGTCATGTCCGCCGCGACGGCATCGATCATTTGAAGCGCCTGCTGAAAGACAAGCTGATCAGCGAGGACGACGAGAAGCGCCATGCGGGCGAGGTGCAAAAGGTCACTGATCAGCACGTCAGTGAGATCGATGTCGCTCTAGCGACAAAAGAAAAGGAAATTATGCAGATTTGAGCGACGATCCGAAAAGCGCCGGGCGCCTTTGGGCAGGGGTCGGAATCGAGAACCATTGCGGCGGATTGCAGGCAGGGATGATGCGGAGATGATCGGCGCCAAGACTGCAGCGCACGTCAAGCCGGCCCAGACAACGCCCCAGACAGCGGCTTCGCAGCCGAAGCCACCGGAAGTCGGAACCTGGCCGGGCCGCGTGCCGCGGCATGTCGGTATTATCATGGACGGCAATGGCCGCTGGGCCTCGCGCCGCGGCCTGCCGCGCATCGAGGGTCACCGGCGCGGTGTCGAGGCTTTGCGGGCGGCGGTGCGCGCGGCGATCGATTTCGGTCTCGATTATCTTACGGTCTATAGTTTCTCATCGGAGAACTGGAGCCGCCCGGTCGAGGAGATCAGCGATCTCATGGGGCTGCTCAAGCTCTTCATCCGCAACGATCTCGCCGAACTCGGCCGCGCCGGCGTCAAAATCAAAGTGATCGGCACGCGCGCCAACCTCAAGCCCGACATCCTGGCGCTGCTGGAGGAGGCGGAAGCCGCCACCGCCGCCAATAGCGGGCTCAATCTCGTCGTCGCCTTCAATTATGGCGGGCGGCAGGAAATCGCCGCAGCCGCAAGGCTCATCGCCGAGAAAGTCGCGGCGGGCACGCTCGATCCGGCAAAGATCGACGCAGATTTTTTTGCCCGGCACCTCGATACCGCCGGAATCCCCGATCCCGACCTCATCATCCGCACCTCCGGCGAGCAGCGGTTGTCGAATTTCCTGATGTGGCAGGCCGCCTATAGCGAATTCGTCTTTCTGCCGATTCATTGGCCGGATTTCGACCGCGCGGCGCTCGCTGCCGCGCTTGAGGAGTTTTCTGCCCGCGAACGCCGCTTCGGCGGCGTGACCTTGCCGCCGGGCAGTGTTATGCCCGGCCGATGAGCCATTCCGAAGAGGCGTCGGGGGTAACGACGGCGCGGTCCCGACCGCCGCCGACGCTGGGCGCGCGGCTCGCCGACCTCGGCCCGCGGCTGGGCTCAGCCGCCGTGCTGATCGCCGTCGCCGCTTTGTCCTGGTGGCTCGGCGGGATCGTCTTTTTCCTCGTCTGGCTGATCGCCGCGCTTGTCGTTGATTTTGAATGGCAACGCATCATCGGCGGGGCGCGGCCGTCGGCACAGCTCCTCATCGGCTCAGCCACGCTGATCGCGACGGCGGTTGCGGTTCGCTCGCAGGCGCCGGCGCTTGGGGCCTTGATCCTGCTAGGCGGGGCAGTGGTGACCGGCTATCGGGCGGGACCGGAGCGGCGGCGCTGGGCGGCGCTGGGCGTCTTGTACGCCGGCGCCTTGCTCATTGCCGTGTTGACGCTGCGCAGCTCCTTCCCGTTCGGGCGCTGGTCGATCGGCTGGCTCTTCGCCATTGTTTGGGGGACCGACGCGGCCGCCTATTTCGCCGGCCGGCTGATCGGCGGCCCGAAATTCCTGCCGCATATTTCGCCGTCGAAGACCTGGTCCGGGACAGGCGTCGGCATTCTCGCTGGGGCCTTGATCGGCCTTGGCTTTCTCGTTTTTGCCGCGCAGTACAGCCAGCTTGAGACGCTGGCGCCAAGCCCGGCCCTGTTTTGCCTCGGCCTGGTTCTGGCGACGGTCTCGCAGCTTGGCGACCTGTTTGAATCTTGGATGAAGCGCCGCTTCGGGGCAAAGGATTCGAGTAATTTCATTCCCGGCCATGGCGGCCTCATGGATCGTGTCGACGGTTTCACCGCCACGGTCGTCTTCGCGGCCGTGCTCGGCGTGCTGCGGGCTTTTCCGACGCCGGCCGAAGGCCTGTTTCATTGGATGTAGAGCGTATGACCCTGGGACTTGACGTCGAAAATCCGCGCCGCCTGCCGCCGAAGGCGCCGCCGCGCAGTATTGTGGTGCTGGGCGCCACCGGCTCGATCGGCACCTCGACGGCCGACATCATCAAGAATTCCGCCGGTGCTTTCGATGTCGTCGCGGTCGCCGGCGGCCGCGATCCGATCGCGTTGGCCAGGGTCGCGAGAGAGCTCGGCGCGCGATTCGCGGCTCTGGCGGACGATTCGGGTTATAACGCTTTGAAGCAGGCCCTGAACGGCAGCGGCATCGAAGCCGCGGCTGGCCGCGCCGCGGTGGTCGAGGCGGCGCTGCATCCCGCCGATATTGTGATGGGCGCCATCGCCGGCACGGCCGGGGTCGAGCCGACTTATGCGGCTCTGTCGGCCGGGCGGACCATTGCCCTCGCCAATAAGGAATGTCTCGTTTGCGCCGGTGCCGCCTTCATCCGCCAGGCTAAGGCGATGGGCACGCAACTCCTCCCGGTGGATAGCGAGCATAATGCGATTTTTCAGGCTCTGGGCGACGCCGAGCCCGAGACGATCGAAATGATGACGCTCACCGCCTCGGGCGGACCGTTCCGCGCCTGGAGCGCCGAGGCGATCGCCAAGGCGACGCCGGAGCAGGCGCTGAAACATCCCAATTGGGCGATGGGTCCGAAAGTGACGGTCGATTCCGCCGGTCTTATGAACAAAGGCTTGGAAATCATTGAGGCGCATCATATTTTTGGAATCGAGGCGGAGCGTCTCGATGTCCTTGTCCATGCCCAATCGGTGGTCCATGGTCTGGTCGCCTTCCGCGACGGATCGGTCACCGCCGGCCTTGCCGCGCCCGATATGCGGGTGCCGATCGCACATTGTCTTGCTTATCCCGAGCGGCTGAAGACCGGCGCCCGCCGTCTCGATCTCGCCGCCGTCGGACAATTGACCTTCGAGCGGCCGGATTTTGCCCGGTTTCCGGCGCTCCGGGTGGCGCTCGATGCCTTGCGCACGGGACGGGGCCTGCCGACCGTCCTCAATGCCGCCAACGAGATCGCCGTCGAAGCCTTCCTCAACCGCCGCATTTCGTTTCACGATATTGCCCGCTTGGTCGAGGCCTGCTGCGAGGCGGCCTTGCGCGACGGGACGGCGAGCGAGCCTTCGTCCGTGGAAGAGGCTCTGGCCGTTGACCATATCGCAAGAGAAAGCGCCCGGACCCTCTTGGCGGAGGGGCGCGGTTTCGGCATGTTAACGACTTGCTAACCAAAAAGGGCCGGCACTGATGCTCGCCCTGGTTGCGTCGGGGCCGAAACCTGCCGCGGCGCGCGAAAAAGGAATGAAATGTCCATCACGGCCCATCTCGCTTCTGCCGCCGGCTCGATCCTGCCGTTTCTCTTCGTTCTCAGCATCGTCGTCTTTTTTCACGAGATGGGGCATTTCCTCATCGGCCGGCTCTGCGGCGTGAAGGTCGATACGTTCTCGCTCGGCTTCGGACCGGAAATCGCTCATTTCATTGATCGCTGGGGCACCCGCTGGCGGCTCGCCGCGCTGCCGCTCGGCGGCTATGTGAAGTTCCACGGCGACGCCAACGGCGCCTCGATGACCGATACCGAGGCCGTGACGGCGATGCCGGCGGCGGAGAAGAAAGTCACGTTCTTCGGCCAGAGCGTATGGAAGCGCGCGGCCATCGTCGCGGCCGGCCCGCTGGCCAATTTCGTTTTGGCGATCGTCATCTTCACCGGAATTTTTGCCATCCATGGCCGCGGCGTACTGGTGCCGCAGGTTGCCAAGATCTCGCATGACAGTGCCGCCGAAGCTGCGGGCTTCCGTCCCGACGACGTGATCGTCTCCGTCGACGGCCGCAAGGTGGACAGTTTCGAGGACGTGCAGCGCATCGTCCAAGGCTCGAGCGGCGTGCCGCTGAGCTTCGTCGTCGCACGGCAGGGGCGGGACGTCACTTTGGTCGCGACGCCGCGCCGGCGCAGCATGACGACGGCGATCGGCCTGTCGGACGTGGGCGTGCTCGGCGTCGAGGCCAAGGCAACGTCGGACAATTGGCATATCCAGCGCTATGGCGTCGTCCAGTCCTTCGAACTCGCCACCGGCGAAACCTGGTACATCATCGAGCAGACCGGAGCCTATGCGCGGGGGCTGATTCTCGGCCGTGAATCGACCGATCAACTCTCCGGGCCGATCCGGATTGCCGAGGTCTCCGGGGAAATGGCCAAGGTCGGATTCGCAGCGCTTCTTAATCTTGCCGCGGTTTTGTCAATTTCAATTGGAATCCTCAACCTGTTGCCGATCCCGCTGCTCGATGGCGGGCATCTGGTCTATTACGCAATCGAAGCCGTTCGGGGGAAGGCACTGAATGAAAAGATCCAGCAGGTCGGCTTTCGAATCGGCCTGACCTTCGTGCTGGGTCTGATGATCTTGGCGACATACAACGATATCTTGCGGCTGACGAAGTGATTCTAAGCCGTGCCTTGCGCTTGCGGCACAAGGCCGTTGGGGGCTGCCCGTCGTTTGTCGGAGGGTGATTGGCGTGGGGACGACGTGCGCCGAAAAGCGCAGTTAACCATGCCTCTTAACGCGACGCTGAGAGGATTAAGCGTGTCTTACTCGCCACGCAGTTCCGAAAACGACGCCGCACCGCCAAACGGCATTTGCAGGGTAAATGTCAAACCCTGTAGAAGCGGAGCTTGGGGCTGGCAGGATGGCGGGCGAAAAAGCCGCCAGAACAAAGCGCGCGGCCAAGTTTGAGGCCGCGTTCCGGACCGACAGCCCGTCGCAAGCGCCGGGAGGTAGTCCGAAGACTGACTTGGGTGGGTGTTGCGGGTTGGCGCTTGAGATGGCCATCGGCAGCAAAGTTAGATCGAAATGCGGGGACCGGGCGTAGATGCGATTTATTCGGGGTCAACTGTTCCGGTGGTTTCTCGCCGTAGTGCTCATGGCGCCGCTTTTGGCGTCGCTTCCCGCTCTTGCCGCCGGCGTCGAGGTCGAGGGCAACCATCGCGTCGATAGCGAAACGATCGCCTCCTATTTCGCCGGCGCCGATCCGGCTTCGATCAATGCCGGCGTGAAGGCGCTTTATGCCACCGGCCTGTTCTCCGACATCCAGGTCGTGCATGAAGGCCGTGCCGTCGTCATTCGCGTGTCGGAAAACAATCTCATCAATCGCGTCGCCTTCGAGGGCAACAGCAAGGTCAAATCCGAGCAGTTGCAGAGCGAGATCCAGTCCAAGGATCACGGCCCGTTCAACAAGACGATCGTCGATGCCGACGTCGAGCGCATCAAGGACCTCTACCGGCGCGCCGGCGAGGCGGCTGCGACCGTCACTTATCGAATCGTCAATCTGCCGAATGGCCGTGTCGACGTCGTTTTTCATATCGACGAAGGTCCGAAGACCGGCGTGAAGCAGATCAACTTCGTCGGCAACCACGTCTATTCGTCCGGCAAACTGCGCGATCTGATGCAGACGACGGAGATGGACTGGCTGTCGTTTTTCAAATCCTCGGACGTCTATGATCCGGACAAGATTGCTTCGGATCTCGAGGCGATCCGTCGCTTCTATCTGAAAAACGGCTATGCCGATTTCCACGTCATCGGCTCAGACGCCCGCTACGATCCGACGCTGAAGGGCTATGTCGTCACCATCACCGTCGAAGAAGGCGTGCAATATCGCGTCGCCGCGGTGAATATCGAATCGCACATCCCGGCCATCGACGGCAATGCGCTACGCGGCTATCTGCGCGTGTCGCAAGGCGAGATCTATAATGGCGATCAGGTGCAAAAGACCGTCGATGCGCTGACCACGCAGGTGATGCGCCACGGCTATGCCTTTTCACAGGTTCATCCGCGCGGCGATCGGGATCCGGTCACCCGCACGGTTCGTCTTGCCTTTGTCATCGACGAAGGGCCGCGCGTCTATATCGAACGCATCGATATTCGCGGCAATACGCGAACCCGCGACTATGTCATCCGCCGCGAATTCGATATCGGCGAGGGCGACGCCTATAACAAGGCGGTCATCGACCGCGCCGAACGCCGGCTGAATAATCTCGGCTTCTTCAAGAAGGTGACGATCACCAACGAGCCCGGCTCGGCGCCGGACCGCGTGGTCGTCGTCGTCACAGTCGAAGATCAGCCGACCGGCTCGTTCTCGGTTTCCGGCGGTTATTCGACGGCGGAAGGCATTATCGGCGAAGTCGCGGTGCAGGAAACGAACTTCATGGGCCGCGGCCAGTTTGCCCGCTTGTCGGTGCAACTCGGGCAATATGCGGAAGGCGTGACCTTCTCCTTCACCGAGCCCTATTTCCTCGATCACCGGATTGCTGCGGGCTTCGACGTCTTCGCCAAGAACAGCATGGTGTCGCAATACGCATTCTATAACGACTTCATGGTCGGCGGCACGCTGCGCGGCGGCTTGCCGGTGACCGACGAGATCACCTTCTCGCCCCGGTATTCGATCTATTCGTCGGACATTTCGATCCCGAACAGTTCGGCCTTCCCCTATAACGACTGTACAAATCCGATCTGGGGGATCACGCCGAGCTGGGATCCGGCCATTCAAGCCAGAGGTTTTCCGGCGGCGGGCTTCAACTTCAACTGCTTGACGAACGGCGAAGCCTCGCTGGCCCTGAAACAGGCGCAAGGCGTGACGCTGACCTCGATGCCGGGCTTTACGCTGTCGTACAATTCGCTCGACAACAATCGCAATCCGACGGACGGCATCCACGCCGAATGGCGCGAAGATATCGCCGGCGCCGGCGGCAACGAGCGTTATGTCCGTTCAACCGCAGACCTTCACTATTATCATGATATCTATGACGAAATTGTCGGCGTGCTGCACTTCCAGGGCGGTATTCTGAACCATTTCGGCGGGGGCGAGGCAAAGATCGTCGACAATTTCAACATGGGCCCGGAATTGGTTCGCGGCTTCCAGCCTGACGGCATCGGCCCGCGCGACGTGTCGCCGGGCTTGGATCCGGCAGGCAATCCGTTGGGCGGCACCAAATTCTGGGGCGCTTCGGCGGAAGCGGATTTCCCGATCCCCTATCTGCCGCGAGAAGTCGGTCTCAGGGGCGCGGTCTTCTCCGACTTCGGCGCGCTCTGGGGCTATCAAGGGGCGACGTTCTTCCCGCAATTCGCCTCGAGCCCGGTCGTGACGAGCGGCGCGCCGGTCGGAACGTTCCAGGGCAATACGATCACCGTGGGTGGCGATTCGACGGATATCCGCGCATCGGTCGGCGTCTCGCTAATCTGGTCGTCGCCGATGGGTCCGATTCGTTTCGACTTCGCCAAGGCGGTGCTCAAGAACCGGTGGGACCAGACGCAAATCTTCAACTTCACCGGTGGCACCACCTTCTAAACCGGGACGGGACGGCAACGCCGAAATCGGCTAGGGTCGTTGCGTCCGGCCCGCCGAGGGTGGCGCCGTTTCAGCCTGCGCCCCCATGAACGAGCCAATTTTCTTTCGCCCTGCGATTCGCCCGAGCCTCGCCGAGGTCATCGCTTGGACCGGCGCCGCTCCGGGTGCGCCGGCCGATCTCGGCGGGCTCTTCGTCGAGAATGTCGCGCCGCTCGATGAGGCGGGGCCGGGCTCGCTTGCCTTCTTCGACAATCCCAAAGATCTCGCCGACCTCGTCGCCACTCATGCGATGGCCTGTTTCGTCGCGCCGCGTTTTGCGCCTCGGGTGCCGCGCGGAACCTTAGCCCTGGTCACGCCGACGCCGGCGCGGGACTTTACCCGCGTGCTGGCACAGCTCTATCCCGACGCTCTGAGTCCGGGCACGATGTTCGACTCGAAAGGGGAAAGCCCCGGCGCCGACATCCATCCCGAGGCGCGGCTCGAGCCTGACGTGATCGTCGATCCGGGTGTCGTCGTCGGCCCGCGAGCCGAGGTGGGCACCGGCAGCATGATCGGTGCCAATGCGGTCATCGGTCCGAATGTCCGGATCGGGCGCGGCTGTGCGATCGGTCCGGGCGTGGTTATCGCCAATGCGCTGATCGGCAACCGCGTGATCATTCACGCCGGGGCCAAAATCGGCCAAGACGGTTTCGGCTACATCGCCGGTGCGCATGGACATATGAAGGTGGCGCAGATTGGCCGGGTGATCATCCAGGACGATGTCGAGATCGGCGCCAATGCCACGATCGACCGCGGCACGACACACGACACGGTCATCGGCGAAGGCACCAAGATCGATAACCTGGTCCAGATCGGCCATAATGTCCGCATTGGCCGCCACTGCCTGATCGCAGCACAAGCCGGCATTTCCGGTTCGACGGAACTTGGCGATTTCGTCGGCGTCGGCGGTCAGGCGGGCTTTGCCGGTAATCTTGAAATTGGCAATGGCGCTCAGATCACCGCGCAATCGGGTGTCGTCAGCGATTTGCGGCCCGCAGCGCATGTGGGCGGCACGCCGGCGCGGGCGTTTCGCGCCTGGCTGCGCGGCGAAGCCTGGCTTGCGCGCGAGGCCCGACGCCGGCATAGGCATGCGTCAACCGGAGTGAAGCCAGCCAATGGATGAGAAGGTGGCGAGCGTTCTTGAGACCTATGATATCGAGCGGCTTTTGAAGCTGCTGCCGCATCGCTATCCATTTTTGCTCGTCGACCGCATCATCGAGGCGAGGGGCGATGAGTCCTGTATTGGCATTAAGAACGTCAGCGCCAATGAGCCGCAGTTCCAGGGTCATTTTCCCGAACGCCCGGTCATGCCCGGCGTGCTGATGATCGAGGGCATGGCGCAGACCGCGGGCGCACTGTGCATCAATGCGGTGGCCGGCGGGCAGAAGCCGCCGCTCGTCTATTTCATGACAATCGAAAAGGCCAAGTTCCGCAAGCCCGTGCTGCCCGGCGATCGGATCGAATATCACATGAGGAAGCTCAATCAGCGCCGCACGATCTGGTGGTACAGCGGCCGCGCACTGGTCGATGGCGTACTCGTCTGCGAGGCAGAGATCTCCGCCATGCTCGTGCTCGACGAGCCGGCCAAAGAGAAGTGAACGGACGCCGGAGCGGCGGCCGTCCGGCGCGCTCAATTCAGGCTCGAGACCTTCGCCTCCTGCGCAATGCCGACCCAGACGTTGGGGTTTTGCTGCGACTGACGTTTCAGGAAATGATAGCCGGTCGCGTCCCACGGACGGATGTCGTCGCGCAGATTGTCGAGAATGAATTCGCCACGGTCGGTCTTGACGGTCAGGATCGTGTGGCCCTCGCCGTTGAGGTCACGGACGATCGTCATCAGCAGCGCCTGGCGCGGCAGACCGGCATCCATCAGGATCTTGCGCTTCCACAGTGCGTAGATCTTGCAGTCGCCTTTGCCGTCCTTGGGATAATCCCAATGATCGAGCAGCGTGCCCCAATGGTCGAAATTGGAGATCGGCACGATGGTGCGGTTCACATGAAGATTGACTTTGTTCAGCATGCGCCAGACGGCCGGCGTCAGGTCGAGATCGACGGCCGGCAGGGCCGGCTGATTGCATTCCTGCGGTTCACGGCCGCAGAAATCGACCCAGCCATAGGGCACCGAAGTCGGCCCGTTCAGCGTCGCGGTGCTCGCCCGCAGCTCATGCGTGCCTGCGTTTTGCGCATAGGCAAAGCTCACACCCGCGAGGATAAGGGTGACCGACAAAGCTTGCGCGATCTTGTTAAAGCCCATTCCATTGCCCCAGCCAAAGGCGCGGCGTGTCCCGCGTTTGCAGGGGCGAATGTGCCCGGCGGCCCTTTGCCGCGGTCGCAAAAGAAAAGTTCGAATTTTATCGATCTGGGGGTTTTTTCCGCCCCGGGCCTATCTTGGTAAACGAAACGCGACATGCGCCGAGACCCATGCCGCCTTGGCGTGGGCTTCGCCGGAACATCGCGCGGCACGGACGTCCGGGCGCCCAGCGCGAAGCAGCAACAGCGGGGAAGGGTGAAATGATCAAAGCAGTCGTCGTGCATCAGGTCGGCGGACCAGGCGTCATGCATCTCGAGGAAATCGAAATGCCGAAGCCGGGCGCGGGCGAAGCGCTGGTGCGCAACCATGCGATCGGGCTCAATTACATCGACACGTATTTCAGATCCGGCCTCTATCCGGCGCAGGTGCCGTTCGTCCCCGGCAGCGAGGCCGCCGGCGAAGTGATTCAAATCGGCAAGGGCGTGAAGGATGTGAAGGTCGGCGACCGCGTCGCCTATCTCACGCCCCTTGGCGGCTATGCCGAAGCCCAAACCGTCAAGGCGAGCCGTCTCATCAAATTGCCCAAGGCGATTTCCTACGAGACCGGCGCCGCGATGCTTTTGAAAGGGCTCACCGCGCACTATCTTTTGCGCCGCACCTACAAGGTCAAGAAGGGCGACACGATCCTTGTCCATGCGGCGGCGGGCGGCACGGGCCTTATCCTTTGCCAATGGGGCAAGGCGCTCGGCGCGCATGTCATCGGCACGGTCGGCTCGGCCGAGAAGGCCAAATTGGCCAAAAAGGCCGGCGCCAGGAACACGATCCTTTATCGCGAGGAAAATTTCGTCGAGGCCGTGAAGACGATCACCAAAGGCAAGCTCTGCGACGTCGTCTATGACGGCATCGGCAAGGACACTTATCCCGCTTCGCTCGATTGCCTGCGGCCGTTTGGTCTCTTGGTCAGTTTCGGCGCGTCCTCGGGCCCGGTCGAAGCTTTCAATCTCGGGCTCCTGTCGCAGAAAGGGTCACTCTATGTCACGCGGCCGTCGCTCAATACATACACCGCGAAGGACGAGGATCTGCACAAAATGGCCCGCGACCTCATCCGCGTCGTCTCCGACGGGACGGTGAAAATCCCCTTTGTCACCCGGCCGCTTTCCGAGATCGTGGCCGCACATCAGGCACTCGAATCGCGCGCGACGACCGGCGCAACCGTGCTGATCCCTTAAAGCCTGTGCGAAAAACGAAATGGCCGGGCGAAACCCGGCCATTCTTAATCTGCGGAGCCATGAAGCGGCCGCTCACATGCCCTTCAGGTGCTTGTTGCACTCGCTCCAATAGCCGCCGCCCTTTTCGATCCATTTCAGATTGCCGTTGGCGCCGGTTGCTTTGTTGGCGCGGTATTGGTCCGCGCAGGTCTTCAGGCGCGCGCGGCCGGCACTGAGTTTGGCATATTGCGGCGAAACGGCCGTCGGGAAGACGACGTTGGCCGAGCTCATAGGCGGCGTCGCCGACGGCGCGCCGGCCTGGTTGTTGTTGCCGCCCTGCCACCAATGTTTCTTCTTCTTCTCCGTCGGGGCCGCTTCTGTCGTGCTCGCCGGGGGCGGAGCGGAGGTCGTCGTTGTCGCGGACGGGGCAGCCGGTGCGGGCGCCGCGGCGCTACCGCCGCCTTTCAGCTCGGCCGCGCATTGCTTGTAGAACTGGTTCCAGGTCTCGCCATTGAGCGAATTCGCAGCCTTCGCGGCCTGATACTTGACGCTGCACTGTTTCTGAATGGATTCCGCTTGCGCCGTTCCGCCGAAGGCGAGAGCGGCGGCGACGGCGAAGCCGGCAACCGCGACGGCCGGACGCCAAACATGATTCGACATCAATTCCTCCTGGTGATGGGCGCGTCAGCGAGGCGCCGCGGGAAACCGCTTTGACCTATGGCGTGCAGATAAGTTCTCGGCGATGAACTTTGCCTGAACGTTCCGGCTCGGCTAACTGCCGATGGCGTCGCGCACGCATTTTTTGGTGAAGCTCGTCTTCGCGGCGCCATGCAGCTTCTTGTCTTCCGCGTTCATGTCGCACATGCCCTTTGCGTCGCGCTCGCATTTCTTCATAAAGCTCGTATAGGCCGCGCCGGCGAGTTTCTTTTCCGCCGCGCGCGAATGACACGTCGACATTTGCGCCATGGCGGCGCCGGTGCAAAGCGAGAGTGCCAAAGCAAGCGAGAAGATTTTCGTCATGGTGAGTTCCCCGCGATCCTTGTGAACCGATAGGGGAATCTAGGCGGCGTCAAAGCGCCCGGTCAATCGCGATCGCTTGCCCCCTGTGCCGTGTCGCACGCGATTAACTTTGTTGCTTCGCAGCGAGGCGCGCTATGAGGCTCGATGTGTCCCAGCGGCCGCCGCCCATGGTCTGGATTTCGGCATAGAACTGATCGACCAGCGCCGCCGCCGGCAGGCTCGCGCCATTGCCGCGCGCCTCATCCAGGCAGATGGCGAGGTCCTTGCGCATCCAATCGACGGCAAAGCCGAAGTCGAACTGGCCGGCGAGCATGGTCTTGGTACGGTTCTCCATCTGCCAAGACTGCGCCGCTCCTTTCGAGATGACGTCAATGACGGCTTGCATATCAAGGCCGGCACGGCGGCCGAAGTCGAGCGCCTCGGCAAGCCCCTGGACCACACCGGCGATGCAGATCTGATTGACCATTTTGGTCAATTGCCCAGCACCGGCCGAACCGATCAGCCGGACGGTGCGGGCATAGCTCGTGATGACCGGCTCGGCCTCGGCGTAGACCTCGGCGTCGCCGCCGCACATCACACTTAAGCTGCCTTTCTGCGCGCCCGCCTCGCCACCGGAGACCGGTGCATCGAGAAAGCCGAAGCCGGCTTGTTTTGCCGCCGCATAGAGTTCGCGCGCGATCTTGGCGGACGCTGTGGTGTGATCGACGAAGATCGCGCCAGGCTTCATCGCGCCGAAAGCGCCCTGCGGGCCGAGGGTCACGGCGCGCAGATCATCGTCATTGCCGACACAGGCAAAAACGATCGCCTGCTCCTGCGCCGCGGCGCGCGGCGTCTCGGCGAGCCGACCGCCATTCTCCGCGATCCAGGCCTCCGCGCGCTTTCGCGTACGGTTATAGACGGTGACGTCGTGACCCTTTTCTTTCAGATGACGGGCCATGTTGTGGCCCATGACGCCGAGCCCGATGAATGCGACTTTCGTCATAATTGATCCCCTTTGGCCGATCCGGCCAATCCTTTTCGCGGCCGCGCTGCGTGCCGAGAGGGGCTGAGCTTTAGGACGAAAAACGCGGCGGGGCCAGAAAAGCCGCGCGTGCGTCGGCGGACAGACGCGGTGCGCGCGGAATTTTGAACTCAGCGCGAGACGATGGGCGCCGGGGCCGGCTCTGCCTTGCGCAGTCCGCCGAGCCGCGGGCGCGAAGCGAAATGCGTGATCTTGCGAAAGGCGGCGAAAGCCTGCGGGTTCTTTTTGATCGCGAGCTTGAGGCGCGAGCAAAACGCTTGGCGCACGGCGAGGACGGCGCCCTTAGGCCCGAGCGGCATCACCAGATCGAACAGCGGAACGGTCGTGTCGCAATAGGTTTCCTTGTACCGCCCCTCGCCGATGCCGAGATCGAAGCTCGCGCGCCCCAGTCTGCATTGTGCCGCCACAAGCTTCATCAGAAGAAGATCGCCGGGGCTCGATTTCGAGATGACGGGATCGCCGTCGAAGGAATTGACCATCGCGCTGAAGCGGCCGGAATGCGCCGCCCCGACATAAGTCGCGATGACCCGGCCGCCGAGCGATAATCCGTAGAGCTCGAGCCAAGGCTTTCCGGCCGCCGTCTTCTGGCGGCTGAGACGATCGAAGAACGCGCGCATGGCCGGCGTGGCAAGATCCGAGGTGATCGACTTTTCCTCGCAACGCCGGATTTTATCGGTAAAAAACGCGTCGAGGATCTTGCGCGCGTCATCCGGGTCGTCGCCGGTGATCAAAGCCAATTGACCGATTTCGGCGAGCCGTGCCTCCTTCTTGCGCAGCTTCTTGCGTGTGTCTTTCGAGAGTTTGGTCTCGAGGAACGCCGCAGCGTCGTCTGCAAGCTTCGTCGCATAGGCGAAGCTTGGACTCTGGCGGCGCGGCAGAAGCGCGAAGGGGTTCTGGGTTCTGTTCCAGTCGTAAGGCTGATTTTTGAGGATGAAGACATCCGGCGCATCAGCGCCTGCGGCTTTGGCAGCGTCGCGCAGCAGGCGGCGCAAATCCGAGGCACGAAAATTCACCCCGGGCCGGAACAGTCCGAGGTTGAAATTTGCTTCCTTATCGCCGAGAAACGAGGCGGTGCGAAACCAGCCGAATTGGCGCAAGCCGAGGCAGAGCAGAGCCGTGGCGCGACCGAGCGAATCTCTCGCGACGACGAAGAACGGCGTGATCTTGCGCGCCGCGCCGAGAGTTGCGAGCCAAGGCAGGACGAAGGCGCGCGTCTGGTAGATAGAGGCCGGGGCGAGCCTTTCGAGTTCGGCCCAATCCGCGGCAATCGCGTCGATGTCGCGATGGACTTCGACTTTGACAAAAGCCCGGCTCGTCAGCTCTTCCTCGATCGGAAGGCGACGTGCGACAGGCGGTGAAATAAACCCAATGACATTCGGCAAGGTACGCGCCCCACATCAACCTGATACGAAACGCTAGCAACGAAAGGTCAACGCTATCTTGCCAGAATAACAAGGTTTCTTGGGAGTGGCATGGGGTCGTTTTGAAAAACCGAATAATTTCTTCGGGTTTTGGTTTTTTTCGGCGGACCGGGCTGCACCGGCTTGCGGCCCCTTTTACGCGTGGCGCAGGGGCCATTCTGATGTTCCATCAGGTGCGTCCTTGGGCCGAGCGCGGCTTCGCCCCAAACCGGCTTTTGGAAATTACGCCTGGTTTCCTCGATGCCGTCATCGTGCGGCTAAAAGCTCTCGGCTTTGTGATCGTTGATATCGACCGCGCGTTAACCATGATTGGCGAGGGCGCCGAGAAGCCCTTCGCCGTTTTGACCTTCGACGATGGCTACAAGGACACGCGCGACTTCGCTCTACCGATTCTCGAAAAGCATAGCGCGCCGTTTACCATGTATGCGACGACCGGTTTTGCCGAGCGCACGGCGCGGCTTTGGTGGGTTGAGCTTGAAGAGGCGATCGCGCGTCTGCCGCATATCCGCATTGCGGGCTTCGATCTCCCGGCAGCGAGCGCGGCCGAAAAGAATGCCGCCTTCGCGACGCTATATGCCAATCTGATCGCGGGCTCGGAAAAGCGCTTGCTTGCGACCGTTGCGGACCTCGTCCGCGCTGCGGGGATCGATGCGCGGTCTATCCCCGACAATCTCTGTCTCGACTGGGCTGGTATCGAGGCGATGTCCCGCCATGAGCTTTGCACAATTGGCGTGCATACGCTTACCCATCCGCGGCTTGGTAAATTGGACGAGGCGGAGATGCGCCGCGAGCTCGCCGACAGCTGTGCTTCGATCGAGGCGCATATCGGCCGGCCGGCCGTTCACCTTGCTTATCCGGTCGGCAATCCGATCGCCGCCGGCGCGCGCGAATTTCAAGCTGCGGTCGAGCTTGGCTTCAAAAGTGCCGTGACGACACGACCGGGCATGATCTTTCCAGCGCATGACGCGCGCCGCACAGCGCTCCCGCGGCTTTCGATCAATGGCCATTGGCAGTCGCTCGATTTTGTTGAAATCCTGCTTTCCGGCGCGCCCTTCGCGGTTTGGAACAGGGGCAGGCTGGTGGCCTAGCCGGCGGAGCGTCGGATTGTCCCGGTTCCCGCTTTCGGTTTGAGCCCTATAATTAAGTCTTCTATCGCTTCGATGAGCGTCTTCTTTCTTCTGATCCAGAAAAAAGAAGGGAATACCGCCGATCGGCGCCGCGCCCATCTGATTCAAACGATCAATCCGGGACCGAATCGACCATGGGGAGTCAGTGCGCCGTTTTGATGCCGACGCTCAATGCCCAGCGCTATTTGGCGGAGGCTATCGAAAGCATTCTGGATCAGTCCTTGACGGCATTCGATCTGCTGATCCTCGACGGCGGATCGGACGATGCCACTTTGGACATCGCCAAGGCGCTGCAAAGACGCGACACGCGCATCAGCATCATTTCAACGCCGGGAACAAGTCCGTCGCGCCGGATCAACGAGGCGCTCGACACTCTGAGCCATGATTATCTGGTGATGGCGCATGCCGACGATGTCAGCGTGCGCCACCGCCTGGCCAAACAGGTCGCCTTCATGGCCGCCAACCCGGCGCTCGTCATGTCGGGTTCGGACACGCATTTCTGGCTGCATGAGAAAAGCGGCGCGCTCGACATCGATCATTACTCGGGCCGCAAGACCTATCCCGCCGATCACGACGCCATCATGTCCCAGCTGTGCTTTTGGTGGTGTTTCTCGGTCGCCAGCGTGATTTTGAATGGCGCGGCGGTGCGCGCGCTCAAGCTCAGGTTTGACGACAGCTTGAAGACGTGCTCGGACTGGTGGTTCAACTGGCAGGCCGCGCAAGCCGGGATGGTGGCCAATCTGCCGGAGCCGCTCATTGCCTATCGCCACCATCATTCGAGCCATGGGCCGCGCGAACTGTCGCAGATCGCCTTGGAGACGAGGATCGTGCGCGAGCGGATTGCCTGCGCCCTGGATCTATGGCCGACGCTCAGCGAGGACGAGCGCGAGGCTTTTCACTCTCTGTCGATCGAATGCGATGGCGTGAGGTCGATCGGCGATCCCGACGCGACGAAGTCCCTGCTGCTTTCGCTGGCGCCGAAGCTCGGCTGGCCTTTGATCAGCCGCTATTACGACCAGCTCGCAAAGTTTGAGCCTGCCGAGCCGGTCGCCGCGGCCCGTGTCGAGCACGGTTAGGGGGAGGGCTCCGTCAGTCGCGCTCCATCCATTTGATGAGCGGCATCAGCGGGATCACCCAAGCGAGGCCGAGGACGGCGTAAGCGAAAAACTGCACATAGCCGGGGGCATGCTGGATTGCCGGCGCCTGCGCCAGCACCATGACAATTAGCGCGTAGACAAGGACAAAGGCGAGCATTACGACGCTGCCGACGAATTTGCGCTGACTTTTGCGCAACAAATCCTCCAACTCTTCAATTGGCTGATGAGCGTTCTCACTTCCACAAATTCCGCCACAACGAAAGCCATCCCGTCCGATCGCCGCGCGATCCAGGTCTGGCTCTGGTGCGTCGCGGCGCTGATCTTCTGCATGGTCGTCGTTGGCGGCGCAACGCGGCTCACCGAGTCCGGCCTGTCGATTACCGAGTGGCACCCAATCTCCGGCGTCATCCCGCCGCTGAGCCAAGCTGCGTGGGTTCTTGAATTCGATAAATTCAAGCAAATTCCGCAATATAAGGCAATTTTCTCAAATCTCGATTTAAATGGCTTCAAGTTCATTTTCTTTTGGGAATGGAGTCATCGGCTACTCGGCCGGGTGATCGGCCTTGCGGTGGCGCTACCGCTTGTTTTCTTTTGGTGGCGCGGCTCGCTCACGCGCGACTTGAAGTTCAAGCTCGTTGGCCTTCTAGCGCTTGGCGGTCTTCAGGGTTTTGTCGGCTGGTGGATGGTCTCGTCCGGCCTCGTCAACCGGATCGAGGTCGCGCAAGAGCGGCTTGCCATCCACCTGCTGCTGGCGTCGATCACCTTCGCTGCGACGGTGTGGATTGCGGCCTCGCTCGGGGAGGGCAATGCCATGCGCTCGGAGCGCTGGCAGCGGCGCTTTGCCGGCGCGATCGTACTCGTCACTCTTTTGCAGATATTCCTCGGGGCGCTGGTGGCCGGGCTGCGCGCCGGACGCGCCTATAATACCTGGCCATTGATGGACGGGCATTTCGTTCCGGACGTGGTGATGCTGCTTTCCCCTTGGTGGCGCAATTTCGTCGATAATATCGCAACGGTGCAGTTCCAGCACCGCATGGTCGCCTATACTTTGCTGGCACTTGCCGTCGTTCAAGCGATCGTGACCGTGCGCGCCGCGCCCGGCAGCCGGGCGGCGAAGCGGACGACCCATTTCGCCGGCCTCGTCACGCTGCAGGCAGGGCTCGGCATCGTCACGCTGTTGCTGGTCGTGCCGCTTTGGGCGGGCCTCGTGCATCAGGCTTTTGCGATGCTCGTGCTGCTGGCCAGCGTGCGTTATCTGCAAGGCTTGGCGGCCGGCAAAGACAAGGCTTCGGCGCGCCCCTAAACCGGTGGCAGCGAAAGCCGCGTGATCTCGATCTTGGGGCAACGGTCCATCACGGCCGTGATGCCCGCCGCGTTCGCCTTAGCCGCGGCTGCGTCATTGACCACGCCGAGCTGCATCCAGATCACCTTCGGTCGCGGCCGCAGCGCCAGCGCCTCATCCACCACGCTGCCGGCCGCCTGGGAATTGCGGAAAATATCGACCATGTCGATGGCGAACGGCACGTCGGCGAGGCGGCCATAGACCGGCGCGTCATGGATCGTCTGCCCGGCGAGCCCCGGATTGACGCCAACCGCGCGATAGCCGTGCCTCAACAGAAAACCAAAGACGACATGAGAATCGCGTCCTGGATTGGCGGAGAGGCCGACGAGCGCGATCGTGCGCACGCTCCGGAGAATGGCACGGATGTCATCGTCGGCGACGGCGTTATGAGGTATCATATTACCACATTATCAAGAGGATTGTTTTTTCGTCAATTTCGGCGCTATTCCAATTGACGAACTGAGCTTCGCCGCGTAGAAGCACCGGCTTCGGCAATTCTAATCGTCGAGAGCGGGATTTTCGCGAAAAACCGGGTATCCACTTTTTCGCGTCCCGCTCTGCCCCATCAAACGAGTCTAATATGTTCGGCAAAACCCATTCGACCAAGACGGCCGATGTCCAGAAAAACTGGATTTTGATCGACGCCAAGGGCCTCGTCGTCGGCCGGCTGGCCACGCTCATCGCGCTCCGGCTGCGCGGCAAGCACAAGGCGAGCTTTACGCCGCATATCGACGACGGCGACAACATCATTGTCATCAATGCGGAGAAAGTGGTCTTCACTGGCCGCAAATACGATGACAAGGTCTATCACCATTACACCGGCTTCCAGGGCGGCATCAAAGAGCGTTCGGCGAAGTTCATCCTTCAGGGCCGCTTTCCCGAGCGCGTCATCGAGAAGGCGGTGGAGCGCATGCTTCCGCGTGGCCCGCTCGGCCGCAAGCAGCTCGGCAATCTGCGCGTCTATAAAGGCGCGGAGCATCCGCACGCGGCGCAGAACCCGGTGACGCTCGACGTCGCCAGCCTCAATCGCAAGAATGCAAGGAGCGCCTGACAATGGCGGAGACCCTTTCCTCGCTGCAGGATTTGGCGGCAGCGAATGTCGAGGCGCAACCCGCCGCGCCCATCTATGTGCAGAAGCTCGATAAGCAGGGCCGCGCCTACGCTACCGGCAAGCGCAAGGATGCCGTCGCGCGCGTCTGGATCAAGCCCGGCACCGGCAAGGTGACGGTCAATGACCGGCCGCTCGAAGTCTATTTCGCCCGGCCGGTGCTGCGGATGATCCTGCAGCAGCCGCTTGGCGTCGCCAAGCGCAATGGCCAGTATGACGTGACTGTGAGCGTCGCCGGCGGCGGCCTCTCGGGTCAAGCGGGCGCGGTGCGTCACGGCCTTGCCAAGGCGCTGACCCATTACGAGCCCGATCTGCGTCCGGTGCTGAAGCACGAAGGCTTCCTGACGCGCGATTCGCGCGCCGTCGAGCGCAAGAAATACGGCAAGAAGAAAGCCCGCCGCAGCTTCCAGTTCTCGAAACGCTGATTATCTTACGGCTTCATGCGGCTGCCATCTGGCGGCCGCATAGAGCTTTGGGGTTTCTTTCGAGGCTGCGAGCATGAACGCACGCGTCTTTATCGACGGGCAATCCGGCACGACGGGCCTGGGCATCCAGGCGCGGCTCGAAGCCGTGCCCGGCGTCGTTCTCGTCGAACTGCCGCCGCAAGAGCGCAAGAATCCGGCGGCCAAGGCCGATATTCTGCGCAGCGTCGATCTCGCCATTCTCTGCCTCCCGAATGCCGCGGCGGAGGAAAGCGTCGCGCTCATCGCTACGCTCGGCAATGCGGCGCCGCGCGTTCTCGATGCTTCGACGGCACACCGGGTTGCGCCCGGCTGGGTCTATGGCTTTCCGGAACTCACGCCGGAGCAGGGCGACAAGATCCGCGGCGCCCAACGCGTCGCCAATCCCGGCTGCTATGCGACGGGCGCCGTCGCGCTGCTGCGGCCGCTCGTCGATGCCGGCCTGATCCCGGCCGATATTCCGCTCTCGATCAATGCCGTTTCCGGCTATTCCGGCGGCGGCAAGACGATGATCGCCGATTTCGAAGCCGGCCGCGCGCCGCATTTCGAGCTTTATGCGCTGGAGCTCGAACACAAACACGTGCCGGAGATCATGGCTTACGGTGGGCTGACGCGGCGGCCGATCTTCGTGCCAAGCGTCGGCAATTTCGCGCAAGGCATGCTCGTCTCGATCCCGCTGTTTCTCGACGAATTGCCGGAAAAGCCGGAGGCGGAGGAATTGGGCGCCGCGCTTGCCGCGCATTATGCCGAGGCCGCCAATATTCGCGTGCTGCGGCCGGACGGCGAGACCACGCTCGAGCCGGAATCGCTCAACGGCAGCAATGATCTCGAATTGCGCGTCTTCGCCAATCCGGCACGGCGACAAGCCGTGCTCGTCGCCAAGCTCGACAATTTGGGCAAGGGCGCCTCGGGTGCGGCGGTCCAGAACCTGCGGCTGATGCTCGGGCTGGACGAATAGGCCAAGGATCAAAGAGAGGTGCCTTGTGCTCCCTGACGGGGTGTGGAACTCTCTGCGCATATGCAAAGGAAAACTTTGTAGTTTTCCTTTGCATATGCTAGACCATGCGCATGAAGCAAAATCCCTTGCGCTCCCGACGCATCCGCATCCCGTTGCTCGCCGGGCGGGCCCCGGCCGTTCAATGGTTCGTCCTCGTTCTCGCATCGCTCATCGCGGTCGCGCTGTTGCAGAGCGTGCATCTGCCGGCGGCGCTGATGCTCGGTGCGATGGTCGGGGCGGTTCTCGTCGCCGCCCAAGAAGGCTCGATCCGCGTGCCGCCGCTTGCCTTCGTCCTCGCCCAGGGCCTTGTCGGCTGCCTCGTGGCGCGGGCGCTAAAACCGTCGATCCTCGGTGAGATCCGTTCCGAGTGGCTTCTTTTCATCATCGCCGTCCTCGTGGTGATTGCCGCAAGCGCCGCGCTCGGCTGGCTTCTTGCCGTGCGGCGTGTGCTGCCCGGGTCGACCGCGCTCTGGGGCTCGTTCCCCGGCGCCGCCACGGTGATGGCGCTCATGGCCGAGGCCTATGGCGCCGACATCCGCCTCGTCGCGCTGATGCAATATCTGCGCGTCGTCTGCGTCGCCTCGACCGCCGCAATCGTCGCAGCGCTGTGGGCGAATGGCGGCGGCCGTCCGCCGCCGGTCGAATGGTTCCCCCCGCTCGCGCCGTGGCCGTTCGCCGAGACGCTGCTGCTCGCTTTCGGCGGCGCGCTGATCGCGCCCAAATTACGCATCCCCGCCGGCTCGCTGCTCCTGCCGCTCGTGCTCGGCGCCGTCCTCAATGGTCGGCATCTGATGACGCTCGAGCTGCCGCCCTGGCTGCTCGCCATCAGCTATGCGGTCGTCGGCTGGAGCATCGGCTTGCGTTTCACCCGCCCGACTCTCGTCTATGCAGCGCGGGCGCTGCCGCGCATCCTGCTGTCCATTTTCGCTCTGATCGCCATCTGCGCTTTGTTCGGATTTATTCTTTCAAAGGCGGCGCATGTCGATCCGCTGACGGCCTATCTCGCGACCAGTCCGGGCGGCGCCGATTCCGTTGCCATCATCGCCGCATCGAGCAAGGTCGATGTCCCGTTTGTGATGGCACTGCAGACGGCGCGTGTCGTTATCGTCCTGCTTATCGGTCCGCGCCTTGCGCGGTTCGTCGCCGAGCGCACCGGATTGGCGGGGAAAGGGCATGAATCCAAAGCTTGAGCATACGCTGGGGACTTGGCTGCGCGGCATCCGCGCCGGCGAAAAACACCTTGCCTTTGCCGATCCGCGCTTCTCAGCCGCGCCGATGACCATTGCGCTGACAAGTTCCGCCTTTATCGGCGGCGGTCCGATGCCGAAACGCTACGCCGGCCCAGGGGCGGGCGACAATATTTCGCCGCCGCTCGGCTGGAGCAATCTGCCGGCGGCGACGCGCGAACTCGTCCTCATCATGCAGGATCCGGATGCGCCGCTGCCGCGGCCGGTGACGCACCTCGCGGTCGCCGGCATTCCGATCGGCTGGACCGGATTGGCCGAAGGCGCGCTTGCGGCGACCGCCGGGCCGCCGCTCGCCTTTGTGCGCGGCACGTTCGGGCGCACGGGCTATGCCGGGCCGCGGCCGATCTCCGGACACGGGCCGCATCGCTACGTGTTCCAGATTTTCGCGCTGAACCGCGGCCTCGCGTTGCCCGCGCTGCCGAAGCTCGATCTGGTGCTCGCCGGCATGGCCGACATGCTGCTCGCGCGCGGCGTTCTCGTCGGCACTTACGAGCGACCGTAAGCCCTCACAAACCCCGCCGCCAGGCGATGACTTCGGCGCGCTGTTCGCCAAGCCCGTCGCCGCCCAATGTCACGACATCGCCGGGCTTCAACCAGACGGGGGGCTTCATACCCATGCCGACGCCGGGCGGCGTGCCGGTGACGATGACATCGCCCGGCTCCAGTACGAAGAAATGCGAGAGATAAGAGACGAGCTTGCGGACATTGAAGATCATCGTCTTGGTATTGCCGGTCTGCCGCCGCTCGCCATTGACGTCGAGCCAGAGAGCGATGCGCTGCGGGTTCGGAATCTCGTCGCGGGTCACAAGCCACGGCCCGAGCGGTCCGAACGTCGGCGCGCCCTTGCCCTTGCCCCATTGGCCGCCGCCGCGATCGATCTGAAAGCCGCGTTCGGACACATCATTGGCGAGGCAATAGCCGGCAACATGATCGAGCGCCGCGCGCTCGCCGATGTAATGGGCGCGCGCGCCGATGACGATCGCAAGCTCGACTTCCCAATCGAGCTTCTCGCTGCCTTTCGGCTGGATGATTGGATCATGCGGTCCGCAGATCGAATTCGCCGCCTTGAAGAAAACGATCGGCTCCTTCGGGATCGGCGCGCCGGCTTCGGCGGCGTGATCGGCGTAGTTCAATCCGATGCCAATAAAATTGCCGGGCCGGGCGATCGGCGCGCCGAGCCGCGGGCGCCCGCGCACCAGCGGAAGACGCGACAGGCGCGTGCGGGCGAGCTTCTCGAGAAATTTGTCGCCAAGATAATCGCCGGCGAAGTCCGGCACGATGGCGCTCACGTCACGGATCTTGCCGTCTTCATCGATGAGGCCGGGCTTTTCTTTGCCTGGCGCGCCGTAACGGACGAGTTTCATTCCTGTTTCCCCCAATGATTCCGGTCTGTTGTTCCATAGACCGCCCGGAGCGGGCCGTCGAGGCCGCCGAACGCGTGCTGGAACGGGCGAACTTGATAGAAAATGTCAAAGGCGCACGCGATACTCGCCTGGAAGCCGGGAAAGCCCAGCAAGTTCGGAGTAGAGCGCATGAATACGATCACCACCAGGGATGGCGTGCAGATTTTCTACAAGGATTGGGGCAGGGGCCAGCCGATCGTCTTCAGCCATGGCTGGCCATTGTCGGCGGATGATTGGGATGCGCAGATGCTGTTCTTCCTCAATCACGGCTACCGGGTCATCGCCCACGACCGCCGCGGCCACGGCCGGTCGAGCCAGACGGGCGAGGGCCATGACATGGATCATTATGCCGATGACCTTGCCGCCGTAGTCGCGCATCTCGATCTGAAGGATGCCATTCATGTCGGCCATTCGACTGGCGGCGGCGAAGTGGTGCGCTATCTTGCGCGCCACGGTGAAAGCCGCGCCGTCAAGGCAGCGCTGCTCTGCGCCGTGGCGCCCCTGATGATGAAAACGGAGGCGAATCCCGGCGGTCTGCCGAAAGCCGTTTTCGATGACTTGCAGGCGCAGCTCGCCGCCAATCGCTCAAAATTCTATCGCGATCTGCCGGAAGGGCCTTTCTATGGCTATAACCGGCCCGGCGTGAAACCGGTCGAAGCCGTCATCGCCAATTGGTGGCGCCAAGGCATGATGGGCGGCGCCAAGGCGCATTACGACGGCATCGTCGCTTTCTCGCAGACCGATTTCAGCGAGGACCTCAAGACGATCAGCATTCCGGTGTTGGTCATGCATAGCGAAGACGATCAGATCGTTCCCTATGCCGACGCCGGGCCATTGTCAGCGAAGCTGCTCAGGAATGGAACGCTGAAGACCTATCAGGGCTTTCCGCACGGCATGCCGACGACGCAGGCGGAAACGATCAATGCCGATCTTTTGGCGTTCCTGAAGGCGTAGGCTGGTCTTGGCTTGCGCCAGATCAAGGCGCTGCGCTCTGCCTGGATAAATAAGACCCGGCGGAGCGCCGGCATGACGACATTTCTGGTGGTTTGTTTTTCGCGAAGCGGCGCGACCGCGCAATTGGCGCGCCAGCTCGCGGAACGATTGGAGGCCGATTTCGAGACGGTGAAATCGGCGACGAACTATGGAGGTGTTGTTGGATATTGGCGCGGGATTTGGCATTCGCTGCGCCGGCATAATCCGGAAATCAGCTACCGGCATAATCCTGCCGACTATGACTTTGTGATTATCGCGACGCCGATTTGGGTGGGCGGTCTTTCAGCGCCGATCCGCGCCTATCTTTCGCGATCGGGATTGCGCCGGTGCGCTCTTCTTTATGTCTCGGGGAGCGGCCTTCGCTTCGCTGCAGTGGCGGAGGAAGTCGAAAGGCTGACAGGACACGCGCCGGTCGCGACAGCACACTTCAGTGCGCGCGAAGTCGGCTCCAGCACCGCAGCCCTCAAGCTCGATGCGCTCGCGCAGGCAGTTCGCGCCCGCGTTTCTTGACTTTGGTTTTTAGGCCTTCACCCGCACATAAGTGCCCGGCGCGTCGCAGAGCGGCATGAGCTTGTCGCCGCCCGGCTCACGCGCGGCGACTTTCTCCGGCGCTTGCGCGGCCATCCACGCGGCCCAATCGAGCCACCAGCTTCCCGGATGCTCTTTTGCTGCTTGCAGCCAGTCGTCGTAATCGGCCGTCAGCGGGCCACCGGTCCAATATTGATATTTGGGCTTGCGCGCCGGATTGATGACGCCAGCGATGTGGCCGGAGCCGGCGACGACGAAGCGCACATCGCCGCCGAACAATTTCATCCCGGCGAAAACCGAGCTTGCCGGCGCGATATGGTCTTCGCGCGTCGCCAGGCTGTAGACCGGGATTTTGATGTCGCGCAGATTGACCGGCACGCCGCGGATTTTCAGCCGGCCGCGGCTCAGTTTGTTCTCGAGGTAGCAATTGCGCAGATAGAAGGAATGGCAGGCCGCCGTCATCCGCGTCGCATCGGAATTCCAGGTCAGGAGATCGAACGGCATCGGCGACTGGCCGCGGATGTAATTGTTGACGACGAAGGACCAGATCAGATCGTTCGGCCGTAGCATGTTGAAGACATTCGCCATCTTGGCGCCTTCGAGATAGCCTTTCTCGGCCATGCTCTCTTCGAGGGCGCTGATCTGCGCCTCGTCGATGAAGACGCGCAGATCGCCGGCGTCGGCAAAATCCGTCTGCGTCGTCAAAAAGGTCGCGCTGGCGATGCGGCGATCGTTCTTGCGTGCCATAGAGGCGAGCGCGATCGCCAGCAGCGTGCCGCCGACGCAATAGCCGAGCGCATTGACTTCGGTCTCGCCGGTGACTTCGGCGATGACGTCGAGCACCGTCATGATGCTCTCGTCGATATAGGCCTCGAAATCCTTGTCGCGGTGGCGTGCGTCGGGATTGACCCAGGAGATGAGGAAGACGGTGTGGCCCTGTTCGACCGCATAGCGGACGAAGCTTTTGTCGGGGTTCAGGTCGAGGATATAATATTTATTGATCCACGGCGGGACGATCAAAAGCGGCCGCTTGAACACTTTTTCCGTCGTCGGCGTATATTGGATCAATTCCATCAGATCATTGCGGATGATCACCTTGCCTGGGGTCGCCGCCATATTGACGCCGAGCACGAATTTCGAGGAATCGCTCTGCCGGATGCGCAGCGCGCCATTGCCCGCTTGGATGTCGGCTGAGAGATTGGCGATGCCGCGGACAAGATTGTCGCCGCTTGACGCCAGCGTCTCCTGCAGCAGCTCCGGGTTGGTGGCGACGAAATTGGCCGGCGACAAGGCGCTCGAAAGCTGGCGCAGGTAGAACTCCGCCTTCAGCTTGGTCATCGGGTCGGTTTCGGTGCGGCTCACGAGGTCCTCGACCCAGTGCGTCGCAATCGCATGTGCCTGGCGCAGAAAATCGAACAGCGGGCTTTGATGCCATTGCGGCGCGGCAAAGCGCTTGTCGCCCGGCTCGACGGGCACAATCGGCGCGACGGCTTCCCCCGAAAGGCGGCGCAACGTCTGCGCCCAAAGCGATAGAAAATGCTCGGACAAAGAGGTCCGCGCTTCGAGCGCGCGCGTGGGATCTGAGAGCCAATATTCAGCGATGCGGCCGAAGGCTTGGACCGCGTCGGCAACACTCTCGGAAAAGCTGCCGGCGGAACGATCGGGCTGCGGCTGCAGCAGGGTCGAGAGAACGCGTCCGCCTTGCTCGATCAAGACGGCGAGGTTCTGCGAGAGACGGGTGAAATCGAGCTTCGGCGCGTCGGGAACGACTGGCTCCGGCGCGGCGGCGGGCTTGGCCAATTCCGGCGGTAACACGGCCTCACTCAACGACGCTTTCCTCCCGGCGGCTCGCTGCGACCCACTGGGCGCCCGCTTCTGGCTCGGGCTGCGCGCCCGCCGTCCCTTGACCGCTGCCGTTTTAACCACGCTCTCACCGCGCCATGATAGGGCTTTATTCCGAGGTTAGGGAATAGGGCGGACGGGGACGGGCGACAACCGCGCAACAGGTCGGACACGCAGAGAGATGTGGACTTCGCGGACGGCTTTTCAAATAGGGCGCGCGCTGGCTCTTTGCGGGGTGTTTCTGCTGACGCCGGCGCTGGCGCAAGACAATTCGCCGGAAAGCATACCGGACAATCGGCCCCCCCATCCGGCGCCCAAGCCGCCGCCGCAGCCCTATGGCGGCGGCACGCCGCTCGATGTCATCATGCATTCGAAATTCTGGGTCGATCCGCCGCAAATGGCGCCCTTCGTACGAGAGGCCCGGCCCTCGACCGACACGCTGAACTATACGCCGACCAGCGGAACCGAGCCGAAGCGTCCGCCGCTGCGCACCACCACCGAACTTCAGCAGATGGAAGATCAGCTCGAAAATGCCGGCGCCCATAATGAAGCCGCCGCGGGCTTCAAGACGCGGCATTTTCAGGCCCAGAAACGGCCAAAAAAGCCCAAACTCCAGGGATCCTACGTCCGCGGGGCGCCGAAGCTCAGCACGCGGTCGCTCGGAAAGTCGTAAAGCTTGCCGGTCTGCGTCCAGGACGGGACGAGGAACTGAATAAGCTTCGGGGCGAAATCCGCCGGCGTCTTGAGCGACAGCGGGTCTTCGCCGGGCATGGCCTTGGCCCGCATACGGGTGCGCAACGGCCCTGGGTTGGCAAGCATGACCCTGACGTTCGAGGTCGTTGCCGTTTCCGCCGCGTAGGTGCGCGCCAGAGCATCGAGGCCGGCTTTCGAGACGGCATAAGCGCCCCAATAGGGCCGGTATTCGGCAAGATGCGCCACGCCCGACGTGATAAACAGGACGCGGCCGGCTTCGGCGGCGCGCAGCGGCGCATCGAGCGCGCGGATCAGCCGCCAATTCGCGGTGAGATTGACCGCGATGGCCTGGTCCCAGGTTTTCGGATCGAGATGAGCGAGCGGCGTGACGGCGCCGAGATCGCCGGCATTGCCGACGAAAATATCGAGCTTTTTCCAACGATCGTAGATGGCAGCCCCGAGACGGTCGAGCGCTTCGAAATCGGTGATGTCGCACGGGACCAGCGTCGCTTCGCTGCGCTCGGCGCGGATGGCATCGTCGAGCTCTTCCAGGGCACCCTGGGTGCGGGCGAGGGCGATGACATGGGCGCCGGCGCGCGCCAGTTCGAGGGCTATGGCATGGCCAATGCCGCGCGATGCGCCGGTGACCAGCGCGACGCGGCCGGATAGAGCGGGAGGCGAAAAAGTGGAATCCGGTTTTTCGCGAAAATCCCGCTCAAAACGATGAGTATCGCCCACGTTGGATCCAGAATTAGTGGGCGCCGACGGCCGGGCGAAAGGATCGGGCTCAGCCATGAGTCACCGGTTAAGATCGAGGCGGTCTAGCCGACTTCCGCCAGCAGCGAGAGCTGCGATTTGGTCTCGCCGGCGACATCGGTGAGATTGGTCGGATAATCGCCGGTGAAGCAATGGTCGGTGAATTGCGGCCGTGCCGAATCGCGGCCCGCTTCGCCCATGGCGCGGTAAAGCCCGTCGACCGACAGGAAGGCAAGCGAATCACAGCCGATATAATCGCGCATTTCCTCGAGCGAATGGGTCGCGGCGAGCAGTTTGTCGCGTTCTGGTGTGTCGATGCCGTAATAATCGGGATGGGTAATCGGCGGCGAAGAAATGCGGAAATGGACTTCGCGCGCGCCGGCCTCGCGCATCATCTGGACGATCTTCACCGAGGTCGTCCCGCGGACAATGGAATCATCGATCAAGACGATCTTCTTGCCGGCGATCGCCGCGCGGTTGGCGCTGTGCTTCAGGCGTACGCCAAGTTCGCGGATCGATTGCGTCGGCTGAATGAACGTGCGGCCGATATAATGATTACGGATGATGCCGAGTTCGAACGGAATGCCGGACTCTTGCGAGAAGCCGAGCGCCGCAGGCACGCCCGAATCCGGCACCGGCACGATGACATCGGCATCGAGCGCCGTCTCGCGCGCGAGCTCTTTGCCCATGGCCTTGCGCACTTCATAGACGGAGCGGCCGTGGACGATCGAATCCGGCCGGGCGAAATAGATATATTCGAAGATGCAGGGCCGCATCGGCCGTTTGGGAAAGGGATGAAGGCTCTCGATCCCATTCTCGGAGATGACGACGATCTCGCCATTCTCAATGTCGCGGATGAAGCGCGCTCCGATGATATCGAGCGCGCAGGTTTCCGAGGCGAGAATATAGCAGCCGTCGAGTTCGCCCAGCACCAGCGGGCGGATGCCGAGCGGATCGCGCGCGCCGATCAGCTTTTTGTTCGAGAGGCAGACCAGCGAATAGGCGCCTTCGATCTGCCGCAGCGCCTCGATGAACCGCTCGATCAGTCGCGGGCGGCGGCTGCGGGCGACGAGGTGAAGGATCGCTTCGGTGTCGCTCGTCGATTGAAAGATCGCGCCGTCGTTGACGAGATTGCGGCGCAGCGTCAGGCCGTTGGTCAGATTGCCGTTATGCGCGACGGCGAAGCCGCCGGAACTAATCTCGGAAAACAGCGGCTGGACATTGCGCAGGATGGTTTCGCCGGTCGTCGAATAGCGCACATGGCCGATGGCCCGCTTGCCGGGCAGGCGTTCGATCGTCGAGGCTTTGGAGAAATGTTCGCCGACAAGGCCGAGCCGGCGTTCGGAATTGAACCTGTGACCATCGAAGCTGACGATGCCGGCGGCTTCCTGGCCGCGGTGCTGCAGGGCGTGTAGGCCGAGCGCGGTGATCGCCGCCGCGGCGGGGTGGCCAAAGATGCCGAAGACGCCGCATTCCTCGCGAAGCCGGTCGGCTTCAAGATCGAGAAGCGGAAAACATTCCGCCTCTGCCTCTACCGTTCCGGTCAGACCTTCCATCGCCGCATCCATTGGACCTGCCCCGCGTTTCGCAGCGGACCGACTTGCGTCGTCGCAGACGATTCATTGGATTGTCACGGCAATCACATAATATGGACGCCGCCAAATACCAATAATTTTGAGCGAAGAACGACGCTTAAACCCAGATATCGTCAACGCTTTGCTGGCCTCTAAGCCGCGGTCCTGATCTGAAGTTCCTTGCGGAACAATCTATAACGCGGCAATTCCTTAGATTTTGTTCTGTTGTGCCGGTGGTGTGGGCGATGGTGTCGCAGGGGCGGTGCCGCCTCCTGCCGCCGGGGGCGGCGAACCGGGGGGCGCGGGGGCCGGAGCTGGGGCGCCCGGCGCCGGGTTCGGCGAAAGCGGCGCGTCGCTGTCCGGCACCGGCTCTTCGCTCGCGGGCTTCGCCTTCTTCAGCTTGTTGAGCAGCCCCTCCGGATCGTCGGGCAGCATCGCCATCAGCTCTTCGCCGGTCGATTGGAGCAGCGGCTTCATCTTGGCGTCCTTGACCCAGACGGGCTGCGCTTTTTCCGGCACCAGCCAATTGAAGAAGGCAAAGGCGATGACACAGAGCAAAAGCCCGCGCAGCGCGCCGAAGACGAAGCCGAGCGAGCGGTCGAGCGGGCCGACCTTCGAATCGAGGATGGCGTCGGAGACTTTGACGGTGATGATCGAGACGATGATGAGCGTCGCGAAAAAAACCAGCGCGGCGGCTGCGGCGAGCGCCACCGTGTCCTTGCTGATGTAGGGCTTTACGTAGGGCAGCACCAACGGATGGAAGTAGATGGCCGCCACCGCCGCCGCACCCCAAGAGGCAATCGCCAGCACTTCGCGGGTGAAGCCGCGGACCATGGCGAGAACTGCCGAGATCAGGATGATGGCGATGACGCCGAGATCGAGATAAGATGGCATTATGGCCTCATGCGCGCCCGACTGGCCCCGCTTATAGCGAAGCACGCGTCCCGCGTCACCCTGCGGTCGGTTCTCTGCGCCGCGCCTGTTGTGGTCTTGGTGCCGCGATAAAGGCAACGAGATCGGCCGCTTCGGCGCAGCTTTTCAACAGCATAGCGTCGGCGGCGCTGCTCTCCTGCGCGGGCGGCACGATCGCCTGCGTAAAGCCGAGCTTGGCCGCTTCCTTCAACCGCGTCGCCGCATGGGCAACCGGACGAATCGCGCCGGAGAGGCCGATCTCACCGAAGAAGACGCAATGCGGCGGCAGGCTTTGTCCGGTCAGCGACGAGACGAGCGCCGCGGCGGCGGCTAGGTCGGCGGCAGGCTCGGCAATGCGCAGGCCACCCGCGACATTGAGATAGACGTCATGCTGGCCAAGCCGCAGTCCGGCGCGGGCTTCGAGCACGGCGATGATCATGGCGAGCCGGTTCTGATCCCAGCCGACGACGGCGCGACGCGGCATGCCCAGCGGACTCGGCGCAACCAGCGCCTGAATTTCGGTCAGCAGCGGCCGCGTGCCCTCAAGCCCGGCGAAGACGGCGGTGCCGGGCGTCGCTTCGGCATGGCCGGACAGAAACAGAGCCGACGGATTGACGACCTCGGCGAGGCCGCGTCCCGTCATTTCGAAGACGCCGATCTCATGCGCCGCGCCGAAGCGATTCTTGAGCGCTCGCAAAATGCGGAAATCGCGGCCGCCTTCGCCTTCGAAGGAAATCACCGCATCGACCATATGCTCGACGACGCGCGGGCCGGCGATCTGGCCGTCCTTGGTGACATGGCCGACGAGAATGACGGCGGCGCCGGTGGTCTTCGCGTAGCGGATCAGCGCCTGCGCGGCGCCGCGCACTTGCGTGACTGTGCCCGGAACCGATTCGACCGCATCGGTCCACATCGTCTGGATCGAATCGATGACGAGCAGGGCAGGCGGCCGGCTCTGCCGCAACGTGACGACGATGTCCTCGACTTTGGTTTCCGCCGCGAAGGCGACCGGCGCTTGCGCGAGGCCGAGGCGCTCGGCGCGCAGCCGCACCTGATCGAGCGCCTCTTCGCCGGAAATATAGACGACGCCCAGGCCCTGCGCGGCGAGCGCGCCGCAGACCTGGATCAGCAAGGTCGATTTGCCGATGCCCGGTTCGCCGCCGAGCAGCAGCACCGAACCCGGCACGAAGCCGCCGCCGGTGACGCGATCGAATTCGCTGATCCCCGTCGTGATGCGCGGTGCCGGTTCACTGGCGCCGCCGAGATCGGAAAGGGCAAAGACGCGGCCCTTGCCGCCGGCGAGCGCCGGCGGTGTGGCGACGCCCGAGGTCTCTTCGATCATCGAGTTCCAGGCGCCGCAGGAATCGCAGCGCCCTTGCCAGCGCGGCGCGACCGCGCCGCAGCTTTGGCAGACGAAAGTTGTTCTCGACTTCGCCACTTGTGCTCCAATGTACGGTTGCCGTCATTGCGAGGAGCTTAAGCGACGAAGCAATCCGGAAATAAATTGGATTGCTTCGCTCCGCTCGCAATGACGTCGGCGCGACGGACTCAAATCCGCGCCGGCAAATCCTCCTCATGCGCGAGATTGGCGAAGCGCGTCATCTCCGCCTCGAAGGCGAGCTCGACCGTGCCGGTCGGCCCGTGGCGCTGCTTGCCGATGATGACTTCCGCCTTGCCGAAGGCATCCTCCATCTGCGCCTGCCAGGTCAAGAACTCCTCCGTGCCTTCGCGCGGCTGCTTGTTCTTGAGATAATATTCCTCACGATAGACGAACATCACGACGTCGGCGTCCTGTTCGATCGAACCGGATTCGCGCAGGTCCGAAAGCTGCGGCCGCTTGTCGTCGCGCGACTCGACCTGGCGCGACAGCTGCGACAGCGCCAGGATTGGCACGTTCAACTCCTTGGCGAGCGCTTTGAGATTGGTCGTGATCTCCGTCAGTTCCTGCACGCGGCTGTCGCTGCGCGCCTTCGAGCCCGAGAGCAATTGCAGATAATCGACGACGAGCAGATCGAGGCCGCGTTGGCGCTTCAGCCGCCGCGCCCGCGCCGCAAGCTGGGCGATCGAAATGCCGCCGGTCTGGTCGATATAGAAGGGCACGCTTTGCATGTCGCGCGCCGCCTGCGCGACGCGGTGGAATTCCGCCTCGGTGATGTCGCCGCGACGGATCTTGTGCGACGGCACGGCTGCCTGTTCGGCGATGATACGGGTCGCCAATTGCTCGGCCGACATTTCGAGCGAGAAGAAGCCGACGATGCCGCCGTTGGTCGTCGCATGCGTCCCGTCCGGCCGCACTTCGGATTGGTAGGCTTTGGCGATGTTGAAGCCGATATTGGTGGCGAAGGCGGTCTTGCCCATGCCCGGCCGGCCGGCGATGATGATGAGGTCGGAGGCCTGCAGGCCGCCGAGCTTGTTGTCCAATTCGTAGAAGCCGGTGGCGAGGCCCGACAGCCGCCCGTCGCGCTCCCAGGCTTTTGCCGCCATATCGACGGCGATGGCGAGCGTGTCGGAAAAGCGCTGGAAACCGCCGTCGTAGCGGCCGGCCTCGGCGATCGCATAAAGCTTGCGCTCGGCCTCTTCGATATGGTCGCGCGGCATCGCATTGATCGGCGCATCGAAGGCGGTGTTGACGATCTCCTCACCGATCAGGATCAGTTCGCGCCGGACGGCGAGATCATGCACGGTGCGGCCATAATCGGCGGCATTGATGACCGTCGTCGCCTCGGCGGCGAGGCGGGCGAGATATTGCGCAATGCTGATTCCGCCGAGATCGTGCTCACCCAAAAATGTCTTCAGCGTGATCGGCGTCGCAAGCTTGCCGGCACGGATCAGTTGCGAGGCCACATCGAAAATGCGCCGGTGCAATTCCTCGGCGAAATCTTGCGGCTTGAGGAAATCCGAGACGCGGTCGAAGGCGTCATTGTTGACCAGGATGGCGCCGAGCAGCGCCTGCTCCGCCTCGATATTATGCGGCGGCACGCGATAGGCGGGATCGCTGTGCGGGGTGGTGGCGAGAGCGGTCGAGAGGTTGGCGGCCATAGTCCGGATGAGCGAATCGGGAAAATCGGACGCCTGTTTTTGCACGCGGCCCATGCCCGGCGCAGCTAAATTTTTATGCGACCTGGCCTTCGCCCGCTATGCTCATAATCCACACCGGGGCGAAGATTTCGCCGCGGTCGCCATTCGCCGGAAGGGCTTTGATCCGGCGCGCGATTTGGGCGAAAGCCCGCGCTTTGGCGGCGCGGGCCGTGCCGAATTGGACTTGACGGGATTTAGCCCTCGTCGCCGCCGGCTTCGGCCAGCGCCGCGCCGACTTCGAGGCCGAGATCCTGGATCGATGCTTCCTCGACGACCGTGATCATTTCGCCCTTGGCCTGGCGTTCCGCTTCTTCCGGCGTGCGGGCGACATTGACGGTGATTTTCGCCTCGACTTCGGGATGCAGATGCACCGGCACCGGGTGCAGACCAAGCGTCTTGATCGGTGCAACGAGCTCGATCTGCTCGCGGCCGACCTTGAAACCGCCAGCGGTCACCGCGTCGGCAATGTCGCGCGCCGAAACCGAGCCGTAGAGCTGGCCCGTTTCGCCCGCCTGGCGGACGATGACGAAGCTTTGGCCGTCGAGCTTTTCGGCGACGCCCGCCGCCTCGCTCTTGAGCTGAAGATTGCGGGCTTCGAGCTCGACCTTCTGGTCCTGGAAGCGCTTTTTGTTGGCCTCGGTGGCGCGTAGCGCCTTGCCGGTCGGCAGCAGGAAGTTGCGCGCATAACCGTTTTTGACGCGCACGGTGTCGCCCATCTGGCCGAGCTTGGCGATACGTTGGAGGAGAATGACATCCATGAGAAAATTCCTTCAGTTCATTGCGGGGAAACGGCGACGGGAGCTTTCCGGTCGCGCAGGGAAAAGCCGGCTTCGAGCAAGCCGAGCAGGGTGAAAGGGAGAAGCGACCACGGCGCCAGCGGCACCACGACGAGGTAGACGAGAAAGAGCAGATTGGCGCGAAAACGCAGACCAAGCGTCGCGACATGGACGACCGCGAGTCCCTGCAGCGCGAAGGCGACGCCGAGGACGCTCGCCGCAAGACTGGCGATGAGACCGACGGTGCCGCCGAGATAGATCAGGCCGACCGCAGCAAAGAAGGCCAGCGCCAACAGCCGCGGCAGGCGGAATTCGCGGGCGATATTTGGCCACGGCACCTGCAGCCGTTGCGAGATCAGCACGACCCGAGCGGCGAGCCAGAGATCGACCAAAAAAGCCAGGAAAATCACCCCCGCCGCGACGGCGGGCAGGGCCGTCGCCAGAGCGTGTGCGAAGGCATCGATCTGGCGCGCATGCAGCAGATCGACGCCGGCCTGCTGCGTGAGCACCGGCTTGATGTTCGCTGCCATCTTGTCGGCAAGCGCGGCAAAGTTCTCGCCCTCAAATGCCATCACGGCCAGCGTGCCGGCTGCCAGGAGAAAGGCGAAAGCCGCCGCAGTGACGATCACAAGACCGAGCCGCGAGCCCGCCTTGCTGTCTTTGCCGCTGGCCGCCGACGCAGCGAGAAAGGGCAGGACCGGCGCACTCGGCGAAAGGGCCGCGATCCGCGCCAGCCACCACGACGGCAGCGCTTCGCAAACGACGAAAACCAGGCCTTCGAAGCCCGCATCGAGGAAAGCCGAAGGGCTGAGGTCCTGCGGATTGGCGGCGACCAGCAAGGCGACGAGCGTGATGAAGGCGGCGAGCACCGCGCCGAGCCCGGTGACGTGGCCGAAGCCGATCGTTGCGATCATCAGCGGCAGCGGCGACAGATAGGCGAGCATCATCGCCGGCACCGAGCCCTGGAAGGCGGCCAGCAGCAACAAGGTTGCCGCCAGACCGCTGCCAAAGGCGATGCCGCCGCGAATATCGGGTGTTTGCGCTTGCTTCGTGGCCATCGTCGAGCTGTCCCGCCTGCGCGGTTAGGGATTGATCGTCCCAGCCGAGCCGCCGGGCTCTGCCGGCGGCTTTTTGCGTCGAAAGATTAGCGGATCACGTAGGGCAGAAGCCCGAGGAACCGCGCCCGCTTGATTGCCTTCGCCAATTCGCGCTGCTTCTTGGCCGAAACAGCGGTGATGCGCGAGGGAACGATCTTGCCGCGCTCGGAGATATAGCGCGAGAGCAGCCGCGTGTCCTTGTAGTCGATCTTCGGCGCGTTGGGGCCGGAGAACGGGCAGGTCTTGCGGCGGCGGAAGAAGGGGCGCCGGGCTGGCGTCGCAGCGGTCGTCATCACAGAGCTCCCTCATCAAGGCCGGCTTCGTCGCGTGGCCGGCGCGGGCCACGATCACCGCGATCCGGCCGGGGGCCACGGCCACCGCGGTCGCCGCGGTCGCCACGCTCGCCTCGGTCGTCGTCATCGCGCTTGCGCAGCATGGCGGAGGGGCCTGCTTCCAGTTCCTCGACGCGAACCGTCAGGAAGCGCAGCACGTCTTCATTGATGCTTTCCTGACGCTCAACCTCGGTCAGCGCGGCCGGCGGCGCGTCGATGTTGAGCAGCGTGAAATGCGCCTTGCGGTTCTTCTTGATCCGGTAGGCGACGGATTTCACGCCCCAATATTCAGTCTTCTCGACTTTGCCGCCGTGCGCCTCGATGACGCCCTTGAATTGCTCGGCCAAAGCCTCGACCTGTTGCGGCGAGGCGTCCTGGCGAGCAAGAAATACATGCTCGTAAAGAGCCATGATCTTGCCTTTCCTGTTGTGCGGTCGGCGCAAAGCCCTTCGAGCCCTCGGAAAGGCTCGAATGAACGAAGGCGGAGACACGGGAAGGCGAAATTTTCGAGAATTCAATTCGAAGAATTCAATTTCGAGAATTCACCATATCGCTTTTTGCATTCGGCCCGGAGCTTTGCAGCTTTTCGGCACGATGTGCGATACGTCTTCCGTTCAGCCCCCGGCCGAGGCCGCTGGCCGCGAGCCCATGCCCGCGGGAAGCGGGCTTTATACGGAGAATTGCGCTGAAATCAAGAAATCTTGCGCCGGGCCCCTGCCAAAAGCGATGGCCGGCATTTTCGCGCGCCGGTATGTTCGCGCAATGGCCCGTCCGAGGAAATCCGTCGCGTCGTTTCTGGCTCTTGGCCTTGGCGGGCTGTCCTGCGGCCTCGCCGCCGGCCCGTCTCTGGCTCAGGACGCCTATGGGCTGACCAAACTCAAGCCTTACGAGGCTGCGGTGACGGCCCCGCCGGCCAATGGCCTTGCCCGGGTAATCCGTTCGCAAAAACCGCAGGCGGATGGCGCGCCGCGCCCCTTCAAGCCGAACGGTGGGCCCGCGTTCAGCATCCACGCCGCCGGCGCGGTGATGATCGACAGCACGATTCGGCACTAGAGCGGGACGCGAAAACGCAGTTCGCTATTTTCGCTCGATCCCGCTCCAAATATTGACGCGGCGGCGCTTGGCCGCCGCCAGGATCGATCAATTCTTGTCCATGCTGCCCGCGGGCGCCATTTTGCCGTGCTTGCAGGCGGAGCGGAACTTCTTGCGCGCCTTGCCATGCAGGCCCTTGGCGTCGGCTTCCTTCGAGCATTCGAGCGATTTCGCCGTATGCGCCGGCTTTGCCGTCATTGTCGTCGATGCCGAAGAGCCGGAACTTTGCGCCAGAACCGGCGACACGCCGAAACCGGCCAACGCGGCGCAAAGCGCCAGCATGGAAATCTTTTTCACGCGAACCTCCTCGTTGAGTGGCATTTTTCGCCACGGATCGGGAGGCGGAGAATCCACCTTCGCAAATGAACGCATCATGAAATTGCAGGCGCGCGGCTGGCGTAATCGATACGCCCGCGGCGCTGCTTGCGCTTAGATGCACGGCCCCCATTCGCCGGTCTCGCGAATGCGCCAGGACTTAAGCCCGGCTTTGGCGACGACGACGCGGCCGGTCTTGGCGATGGCGACCAGATGTTTGAAGACCAGCGGATTGCGCCATGCAAAGGGCTTCTCGGGATCGCAGACGGCGCGATATTCCTCGGAATCCTCATCCTCCATGAGGATGGTGCCGATGCGATCCGGCCGCATTTGAACGCTCATGCCGCGATCGCCCTTCCACAGGCATTCGTAATCCCGGCAGACCGTCGGGCGCGTGGCATAGATGGCGCAGCCCGCGCCGACATTGCAATTCGGGCAATAGGGTCCCGCCGGCTTTTTGATTTCTTCGATTTCGAGCACTTTGCAGCACATGTTGCACGTGCCGCAGGCCTTGCCTGGAATGTCCATGATCTCTCCGTGCAGCAATGCGCCGCAGATTCGGCATCATGCCGCGTCGCAGCGCCGAGGCAACAGAAATTGAGCGGTTGCCCGATCTTCGCGGGAAACTTGACAGCGCCGCGCCGGCAATGCGAGTCGCAGCCCCGAAGCAGAGGATGAAACGCGCGCATGGCCAAGGCATTTGTCTTTCCGGGGCAGGGATCGCAGACGGTCGGCATGGGCAAGGCCCTGGCCGAAAATTTTGCCCCGGCACGGGACGTTTTTGCCGAAGTGGACGAAGCCTTGCAGCAAAGGCTTTCGGTTTTGATGTTCGAGGGGCCCGAGGCCGAGCTGACTTTGACCGCCAATGCGCAGCCGGCGCTGATGGCGACGAGCCTTGCGGTCCTGCGCGTGCTGGAAGCGGAAGCCGGCCTCGACCTTGTCGTCGATGCTGCCTTTGTCGCCGGCCATTCGCTCGGCGAATATTCGGCTCTGGCCGCGGCTGGCTCGCTCTCGGTGACGGACGCGGCGCGCCTGCTGCGCAAACGCGGCGAGGCCATGCAACAGGCGGTGCCGGTCGGCGCCGGAGCGATGGCGGCGCTGATCGGCCTTGATCTCGACGGTGCCCGAGCCGTTGCGCAGGCTGCCGCGAACGAGACCGGCGCGGTCTGTGCCGTGGCGAATGACAATGGCGGCGGCCAGGTGGTGATTTCCGGCGCCAAGGTCGCTGTCGACGCGGCGATCGAGATCGCCAAAGGCAACGGCGTGCGGCGCGCCGTGCCGCTCGCCGTTTCAGCGCCGTTTCATTGTCCGTTGATGCAGCCTGCTGCCGAGGCTATGGCGGCCGCCTTGTCCGAGGTGGCGATCGCGCCGCCGAAGGTGCCGCTCGTCGCCAATGTCCTGGCGGCGCCGCTCACCGACCCGCAGGACATTCGTCAACGCCTCGTCGAGCAGGTCACGGGCACGGTGCGCTGGCGCGAGTGCGTCGTCTACATGGCCGCGCATGGCGCCAATGTTTTTATCGAGCTTGGCGCCGGCAAAGTCCTGACCGGGCTGCTGAAGCGCATCGTCGCCGAAGCGCAAGGATTTGCGATTGGCACGCCCGACGAAATCACCGCCTATCAATCCATCCCCGCATGAAAGTTTGAGGTCCGTCATGTTTGACCTTTCCGGCCGCACGGCCCTTGTCACAGGCGCCAGCGGCGGCCTCGGCACGGCGATCGCCCGCGCTCTGCATCAGCAAGGTGCGGTGGTGACGCTTTCCGGCACGCGCAAAGAGGCGCTCGACGCATTGGCGGGAGAATTGGGCGAGCGCGTGCATGTCGTGCCCTGCGATCTCGCCGACACCGCCGCCGTCGAGCAATTGGTGCCGGGCGCCGAAGCGGCGATGGGCAGCCTCGACATTCTTGTCAACAATGCCGGCCTGACGCGCGACGGCCTCGCCATGCGGATGAAGGATGCCGATTGGGACCTCGTGCTCGCGGTCAATCTGACCGCCGCCTTCCGGCTCGCCCGCGCGGCGTTGAAATCGATGCTGAAGCGTCGCTATGGCCGGATCATCGGCATCACGTCGGTCGTCGGCGTCACCGGCAATGCCGGCCAGGCCAATTACGCAGCTTCAAAGGCCGGAATGATCGGCTTTTCGAAGAGCCTCGCGCGTGAAGTCGCAGCCCGCAACGTGACGGTGAATTGTGTCGCGCCCGGCTTTATCGAAAGCCCGATGACCGATGTGCTGACCGAGGCGCAGAAGGCGGCGATCCTTTCGACCGTGCCGGCGGGCCGGCTCGGCGCGGGCACGGACATCGGCGCGGCAGTGGTCTATCTGGCCAGTTCCGAGGCCGCCTATGTGACTGGCGAGACTCTTCATGTAAACGGCGGAATGGCAATGATTTGAAGCCGTTATAAGGTGATGGGAGGACCGCTGCCCGGCTCTCGCCAACCCGAATGAAGTGTGTTACCAACCGCAGGTCAGCTTGCGGGGCAGCCGGTCAAATCGCGGCGCCGCGCCGCAAAAGAGTTCATGCAGTCCTATGGGATTCCCGTGGGAATGTGATCAGGCGACGAAGGCGCCGGCTTTCGGGGGGCTTGATTTCAGATGTACTTTTGGTAACGGCTGGCGCCAGCTTTAAAGTTTAAGGACGAAGGGTTGAACAATATGAGCGATGTCGCCGAGCGTGTGAAAAAGATTGTCATCGAACATCTCGGCGTCGACGCCGACAAGGTCACCGACGACGCGAATTTCATTGAAGACCTCGGAGCCGACTCGCTCGACACGGTTGAACTCGTTATGGCGTTCGAGGAAGAATTCGGGGTCGAGATTCCCGACGATGCGGCCGAATCGATCGTGACGGTGGGCGACGCGATCCGCTTCCTCGACAAGGCGACCGCGGCGAGCTGATCGCCACACGTCAGCCGCCGCGATTCTGACGGCGGCGATTTCCCCAAGTTTTGCCGGGCCGCTTGTGCAATTTGCAAATCGGCCGCGGCAATGGAATAGAAGGCCACGCGGGCAGGCGCCCGAAGGAGTGGACGATCTCTTATGCGCAGGGTGGTGATAACAGGTCTCGGCATGGTCTCGCCGCTCGCCTGCGGCGTCGAAGCGAGCTGGGGACGCCTTCTTGCCAGTGAGAGCGGCGCCGGCCCGATTCACGGTTTCGAGACTGCGGATCTGGCCTGCAAGATCGCCATGCAGGTGCCGCGCGGCGACGGCAGCGGCATCACCTTCAATCCCGATCAATGGATGGATCCGAAGGACCAGCGTAAGGTCGACGATTACATCATCTATGGCGTTGCGGCCGCGACGCAGGCTCTGGCCGACGCCGGGTGGAAGCCGCAGACCGAAGCGGATCGCGCACGCACCGGCGTCCTCATCGGCTCGGGCATCGGCGGCCTCGGCGGCATTGCCGAAACGGCCATCACGCTGCACGAAAAGGGCCCACGTCGCGTTTCGCCGTTCTTCATTTCCGGCCGGCTGATCAATCTCGTCAGCGGCTATGTCTCGATCATGCACGGCCTGAAGGGGCCGAATCATGCGGTCGTTACCGCCTGTTCGACCGGCGCCCATGCCATCGGAGACGCGGCGCGGCTCATCGCCTTCGAAGACGCCGACGTGATGGTCGCGGGTGGGGCGGAATCGGCCATCAACCGCATCGGCATTGCCGGATTCTCCGCCTGCAAGGCGCTCTCGACCAATTTCAACGACCGTCCGAAACAGGCCTCGCGTCCCTATGATCGCGACCGCGACGGCTTCGTCATGGGTGATGGCGCGGGCTGCGTCGTGCTCGAATCCTATGAAGGTGCCAGGGCGCGCGGCGCGAAAATCTATGCCGAGGTCGTGGGCTATGGCCTTTCTGGCGACGCCTATCACATCACCGCGCCCGATCCGACCGGGGACGGCGCGTTGCGCGCCATGCAGGCGGCGGTGAAACGCGCCGGAATCACGCCGCAGGACATTGATTACGTCAATGCCCATGGCACCTCGACGCCGCTGGGCGACGAGGCGGAATTGATCGCGGTGCACAAACTGCTCGGCAGCACCCAGGGCACCAATGCCCTGTCGATGTCTTCAACCAAATCGGCGATCGGCCATCTGCTCGGCGCAGCCGGCGCGGTCGAGGCGATTTTCTGCACTTTGGCGATCCGCGATCAGATCGTGCCGCCGACGCTCAATCTCGACAATCCGTCGGTCACGACCTCGATCGATCTCGTGCCGCACAAGGCCCGCAAGCGCGAAGTCGAATTCGCGCTGTCGAATTCCTTCGGTTTCGGCGGCACCAATGCCAGCCTGATCCTCAAGGCGGTCGCTTGAGCCGGGCAGGCTCGTCTCCTGTCGGGGGCTTTTTTGCGCGCATCGGGCCGGTTCCGCCAACCGGCCCGGGTGCTGCGGCCGACGCGCAAAGCCCCATTTCCTCCGCAAATCGGTGCGATTGTAACATTGTGGTGAAGCGCGCATTTGACGGCGCCGGTTTGCTGCACCCGCTCGATTTCGTGTAAAACAATGCGGTGCGGATGGACGATGTTGGATGGCAGGCTCGCCCCAAAATGACAGAGGCGCTTTGATGCGCCAGGAAGCTGATGGCGCCGAGCCGCCGGCGCGGTTTTTCGGCCGCCGCCCGAAGCTGCAAAGCCCGAACGAGGCCTTGCAGCCCGAATTGCCGCCGCCGCCCCCGTCGCCGCACCGGCGCCGGCCGACCCTTTCGGCCTTGTCGGGGTTTCTGTCCTTTCTTTTGCTGCTCGCCTTTGCCGGTCTTTTTGCCGTCGTCTGGGGCGCGCATCGGCTGCAACAGCCGGGTCCGTTGCCGGCCGATAAAGTGCTTTACATCCAGCCGGGCACTGAGGTCGCCGATATCGTCGCCCAGCTCGACGAGGAGGGGATGATCGACAGCCCCCTGATCTTCAACATCGCGCTTCTCCTCGAAGGCGACCGTTCGAAGGTGAAGGCGGGTGAATATTTGATTCATGAACGCGCCAGCATGCGCGAAGTCATGGATACGCTCGTATCCGGCCGGCAGATCCTGCATTCGGTGACGATTCCCGAAGGGCTGACGAGCCAAGAGGTGGTCGACCGGCTGCGCCACAACGATCTTCTGATGGGCGATATCCGCGAAATCCCGCCGGAAGGCAGCCTTTTACCGGAAACTTATCGGATTGCCCGCGGCATGCCGCGCGCCGACCTGATCCGCCTCATGGAGGAGGACGAGAGGAAGCTCGTGGCGCAGATCTGGGCGCAGCGCTCGCCCGACCTCTTGCTGAGCTCGCCTTATGAAATGGTGACGCTGGCCTCGATCGTGGAAAGAGAGACCGGCAAGGCCGACGAGCGGCCGCATGTGGCCTCGGTGTTTCTGAACCGCTTGCGCAAGCATATGCGGCTGCAGTCCGACCCGACCATCGTCTATGGCATCATGGGCGGCCGCGGTTCGCTCGGGCGTCCGCTGACGCGTGCCGATGTCGAGCAAGCCTCGCCCTACAACACCTATGTGATCGAAGGCCTGCCGCCGGGGCCGATCGCCAATCCGGGCCGCGCGGCGCTCGAGGCCGTCGCCAATCCGTCGCGCACCGCCGATCTTTATTTCGTCGCCGACGGGACCGGCGGCCATGTCTTTGCCGCGACGCTTGAGGAGCACCAGCGCAATGTTGCGCGCTGGCGGCAGATCGAGAAGGACGCGAAAGACAAAGCCGGATCCGACATCGACAAATATGTGCCCGCGACAGGCCACGATCAGCATAGCGATGCTTCCGGCTCGTCCGTCTACGGCGCTTTGCCATCGAGCTTCACCGCCCCCGATAGCGCAAGCCCGGCCAATATGAACGCCTATGCGCCGAGCCTCGGAGTCGGCGCTGCCGCCGCGGCAATCTCGCAGATCGCTCCGGCGATGCCTCGCGCGGCTCCGGCCGCAGCGGCGGATCCTGTCGTTGCCGATTCCATCGCCCCACAGCCCGCGGCGCAGAAAACGGCCGCCAATTACGGCCCGAGCCTCGACGACCTCGGCATCACCGTGCGTGGCATGGATCAGCCAGCCTCGGCGAAAAAACTGCTCGACGGCCCGGTCGACAGTTCCGCCTCCGTCGCGCCGGCCGACCCGAAGGCCTTTCCGGATGCGGCGGTCGCGGGTCCTGCGAACGGACGCCAGCCGCCGGCGCATCCGCATATTTACGATGCGTCCGAAGGCACGCCGCTCGATCCATTGCGCAACACGACTTACGATCTGAATTACGCGAAGACGGTGCCGCCGCCTTCCGCGCTTAAGTGATCGCAGAAAAACCACCGGGGTCCATTGTCTATCGCCAGCATGACCGGCTTCGCCCGGGTCTCGAGCGCCACCGCAAATTACCGCTGGGCGTGGGAACTGAAGTCGGTCAATGCCAAGGGCCTCGACCTGCGCCTGCGATTGCCGCCAGGCTTCGATGCGATCGAGATCGAGGCGCGCGCCGTTCTCGCCGAAAAACTTGCCCGCGGCACTTGCTATGCGACCTTGTCGGCGCAGCGCGAGGCGGGCATGCCCGAGGTGCGTCTCAACGAAACGCTCTTGCGCCGGCTCGTCGAGGCGGTGTCGCACATTCCGCACGATGGCGCATTGCGGCCGGCCTCGATCGATGGTCTGCTCGCCATCCGCGGGGTCGTCGAAATCCGCGATGCGGGCGACGACGAAAGGGATCTGCTGGACGTCCAGAAAGCCGCTTTGACCGGTCTTGCCGAGGCGCTTGCCGCGCTCGTCGCGATGCGCCGTGGCGAGGGTGCCGCGCTTGCCCAAATTCTTGGCCAGCGCCTGAAAAGGCTGGCGGCGCTGCGGCAGGCGGCGGACGATTGCCCTGCTCGCAAGCCCGATGCAGTCCGCGCCAAGCTCGCTGAATCGATCGCGCAATTGGAAGGGCAGGGCAAATTCGACGAAACCCGGCTCTATCAGGAGGCGCTACTGCTCGCCGCCAAGGCCGACGTGCGCGAAGAGCTCGACCGGCTCGCGGCCCATATCGGCGCCTGCGACGAGCTTTTGCAAAAGGGCGGTCCGGTTGGCCGGCGGCTCGATTTTCTGGCGCAGGAGCTGGGCCGCGAGGCCAACACGCTCTGCGCCAAGTCGAATGATGCCAGCCTGACGGCGATCGGACTTGAATTGCGCGTCGAGATCGAGCAATTCCGCGAGCAAGTTCAGAATATCGAATAGAGAGTCCCTTGGCCCTTGCAGACGATCACGGCGCCGGCCTGAAACGGCGCGGCCTCATGCTGATCCTTTCGTCGCCCTCGGGTGCCGGCAAGACCAGCTTGACGCGCATGCTGTTGCAAAAGCCCGAGCTCGATCTGACGCTCTCGATTTCGGTGACGACCCGGCCGCGCCGGTCGAGCGAGGTCGAGGGCATCCATTACCGGTTCATCCCCCGCAAGCGTTTCGAACAGCTCCGCGACGAGGGCGAATTGCTCGAATGGGCGGAGGTGCATGGCAATTTCTACGGCACGCCGCGCGAGCCGGTGGAGCGCACGCTGGCGCAGGGTCGCGACGTCCTCTTCGACATCGATTATCAGGGCACGCAGCAGGTAAAGGCCAAGGCCGGCGAGGATGTCGTCACCATTTTCATCCTGCCGCCGTCGATGCGCGAATTGAAGGCGCGGCTCGAACGCCGCGCCGAGGACACGGGCGAGGCGATCGCGGCGCGGCTCGCCAATGCGGCGAACGAAATCCGTCGCTGGACCCTCTATGATTATGTGCTGATCAACGACGATCTGCAGAAGACCTTTGAGGATCTTGTCGCGATCCTCACGGCGGAGCGTCGCCGCGCCGTGCGGCAGAAGCCGGGCATCGAGGCCTTCGTCGAAGGATTGCTCAAGGAGATGTGAGCATCACGTCCGCCGCATGGGCGCCAGTGTATTCGCCAGAGCCACGAATCCGGCGACGTCGATTTCCTCGGCGCGCTTGGTCGGCTCGATCCCGGCGCGGGTCAGCAGGACGAGCGGATCAATGCCGAGGCCCTTGAGACTCTGCCGCAGCATTTTGCGCCGCTGGCCGAAGGCTGCCTGCGTGACGGCGGCGAGAAGGCCGGCATCGCATGGCAAAGGCGTCGCGCGCGGCACCAGTTCGACGACGGCCGAGGTGACCTTCGGCGGCGGGGTGAAGGCCGCGGCCGGTACATCGAAAAGAATCCGCGTCGTGCAGCGCCAATTGGCGAGCACCGCCAGCCGGCCATAATCGGCGCGCTCGCGCGGTGTCGCGACGATGCGCTGGGCGACCTCCTTCTGAAACATCAGCACGAAGCGATCGAAGACGGGAGGCCAGTGCTTCGTTTCAAGCCAGCCGGTCAGCAGCGCGGTGGCGATATTGTAGGGCAGGTTGGCGCAAATCCGCGCCGGCCGCCGATCGCCGGCGAGGCCGGCAAGATCCGTCTGCAGCGCATCGCCTTCGATCACTTCGAGCCGGCCGGGATAATGCGCGCCGATTTCGGCCAGGGCCGCCAGGCAGCGTGCGTCGCGCTCGATCGCGATGACGTGCTCGGCGCCTTCGGCAAGCAGGGCGCGGGTCAGTCCGCCAGGTCCTGGGCCGATCTCGACGATGGTCGCTTCAGGCAGCGGCCCCGCGGCGCGGGCAATGCGGGCCGTGAGATTGAGATCGAAGAGAAAGTTCTGGCCGAGATTTTTCTTCGCGGCGAGGCCATGCGCGGCGACGATCTCGCGCAACGGCGGCAGGGCGTCTTTCACGTTTTCGGCTTTGCCAGTTTGGCTGCCAGCCGCAGAGCGGCGATGAGGCTTGCGGGATCCGCCTTGCCCCCGGCGGCAATATCGAAGGCGGTGCCGTGATCCGGCGACGTCCGCACGAAGGGCAGGCCAAGCGTCGTATTGACGGCACTGTCGAAGGCGAGCGTCTTGATCGGGATCAGCGCCTGGTCGTGATACATGCAGATCGCGACATCGTATTTTTCGCGCGCCGCGGCGTGGAACAAAGTGTCGGCCGGATAGGGGCCGCGTGCGTCGATCCCGGCTTTGCGCAGTGCTGCGACCGCCGGCGCGATAATCTCGATTTCCTCAAGGCCGATATGGCCCGCCTCGCCGGCATGCGGGTTGAGCCCTGTGAAGACGAGGCGCGGCGTAGCAAGGCCGAATCGCCGCTTGAAATCGGCATCGACGATTGCACCCGTCTCGACCAAGAGATCCTGGGTGACAAGCATCGGGACTTTGGCCAGCGGCACATGGATCGTCGCCGGGACGACGGCGAGCCAAGGCGACCACAGCAGCATGACGGGCCGCACCTTTCCGCCATAGAGGCGGGCCGCCAATTCGCCGAGGAATTCGGTGTGGCCGGGATGGGCGAATCCGGCGCGCTGCAAGACTTCTTTGGCGATCGGGTTGGTGACGAGCGCATCGGCCATTCCGGCGTGAACGAAGCGCACACCCGCCTCGATCGATGCGATCGTCGCGGCGGCATCGGCAAGGTCGGGCGAGCCAAGCGCGCCGACAACGGCATGCGCCGGCCCCACGACCGGCAAAGCGCGCGCAAATATGGCTGCCGCTTCGCGCGGCTCAGCCGGCTCGACCGGCACGTTCAGACCGAAATGCCGCGCGAGCCCGGACAGATGATCGGCGTCGGCGATGACGAAAAAGGCGGGGGCTGTCGCATCGGCATGGGTCGCGGCCCACGCCTTCAACGCCAGTTCCGGGCCTATCCCCGATGGATCACCGCGTGTCAGCGCGACAAGGCCGCGCGCCATCAGCGCTTGACGATGACGGCATAAGACCGCAGCTCGGCAAGCCGACGTTCGGCGTCGGCGCGCATTTCGGCGCTGAGCAGCCGCTCGGAGATCGCCTTGCGCACGGCGGTGTCGTCGTTCGAGACGCCCTTGCTGCAGACGGCAATCATTTCGACGCCGTCGGCGGTCCGCTCCGGTGGCGTCAAATGCCCAACCGGGGTCTTATCCAGCACATCCTTGAGCTGATCGCTGATCGTCAGCGAATTGCGAATGATCTCATCCTTCACCGCAACATTGTCCATCGCGCGCGCCAGCGGCAAGCCATCGGCGCAATTGGTGAAGCGCAACCGCAATTGGTCGGCGGCCTTGATACGCTCCTGGATCTCAGCAAACACGTTGTTGCCATGCAGCGTGAAGATCACCTGATGCAATTTGTAATCGATGCCGGCAGCGGACCGGCCGCCGTCCTTGGCCAGTTCGGCGCGGATGGCGCCCTCGCTCGGATCGACGCCCTTGTTATAGGCCTGCACCAGCAGATTGAACTCGAAATCCGCGGTGAAATGATCCTTGATATGCTGCTCGGAAATGCCGGCCTGCTGCATGGCGCTCATGAATGCCGCCGGCGCCATATGCAGCCAGCCGGCTTCGAGCGAAATTTGCTGACCGATCTCGCTGTTGGTGGCGGTGATCTTGAATTTATCGGTTTCCCCGAGCTTGAGCTGATCGTCGATCATGCTGTTCAGCGCATCGTCATAGGAAGATGGCTTATGCATCACGCGCAGCAGCTTTTCGCGTTCGCTCACGTCCCAACTCGTGATCGGGGCGCCGTTCACGGTGGCAACAATCGTCTGCGCCTGTGCGCGCGGGGCAAAGGAAAAGAAACCGCCGGCGATCAATAAGGCCGCCGCCCAAATCGAGGGCCGGATGAGCACGCGCCGATCCAAGCTGATGCGACCAAACATGGGGGCCTTTCTCCCTCTTTTTCGATAGACCATCAAATTCGATACACCGTCAAAATTTTCGATTCACGCAATACCATCTGATCACCGCAAAGTGGCAATTGTCTGCCCGACCGGCCGCGCCATCAGCGGTCGATCGGCTGCGCGCCGTTGGCGTAGGTCGTCTGCTGATATTTGGCATCGCCCAGAGAGCGCAACTGAAGCTGGACCATGAAGATCTGATTATGCACCAAGGTGCCGGTTCCGATGTCTTCGTAGACCGAACTGTAATTGACGAGCAAGGATGTGCAATCGTCGGTATAGCCGGCGCCGAGACTTTCCGACGCTATGGCCCATGGCCCGGCATTCGTGAAGCCGGTCAAGGAGGGCGGATAATATTGCCGGCTCATGTCGAACGTAACGCTGCCCTGCAGGAAATAATGCGGCGTGAGCTGGTAGCGCGAGTTAAGGCTTAGGCCCTCGCGGGGCACATAATAGCCGAGGATCGGCTGGGCCTGGTAATTGGCGAAATCGACGCCGCCGGTCCACGCTCCGAGGTTGAAATCCGAGGCGATGTCGAGCCGGTCGGGCTCGAAATTTTGCGTGTTGAACAGCCCCTTGGCAGTGAAGTCCAGCCACGGGATCGGAGCGACCGTGACGGCGCCGACATAATCCGAGGCGGTCGTCTGGAGCCCCGAGGCGAGGCCATTGTTGACGGCGCTCGGCTGATCGAAGCCGTTCGGGCCGGCGACTTGCCGCGATTGGCCGGCGATCACGTTCACATAGCCGCCATTGTTCAAATTGAACGTGGCTTGGCCGCCGTAATTGGCGCGGGTGCCGGTCTCGAACTGGTCATAGCCGGAATATTTGTTCCAGGCGAACAGATTGCTCTCGTCGAACACGAGGCTTTGCGAATCCATGTTTACGAGCGAATTCGAGCCGATGAGATTGTTCGGCCGGGCGATAATCTGGCCGATCGGTTCGACGACCAGCGAGCCGAGCTTGGTGTTGACGAGGATCGGGTAGCGATATTCAAGGCCGATGCCCGGCATGACATACCCTTGCACACCGCTCGCCTGACCGACGAAATTCGTCTGGTTGGAATTGAAGAACGTGTAGCTGGCGGCATCATTCGGATTGGTGGCCGTGAAACTGTTGCTCGTGTTGAGATCAAGCCATTCGCCATTCAGCCGGGCGAAGGCAAAAGGCGTCCAAGCGCCGCCGATCGGGTCGACAAACTTACGCTGCCAGGAAACGTCGGCCGTCGTGCGCGTCTGCTCGCCGCCGATGCCCCGTAGCAGGCAGTCGCCGGCATTCGTTCCCGGCCTATAGTTCTGGCAATATTCATAAAGTCCGACGGCGGGATCGAACAATTGTGTCTGCGGGTTAAAGCCCGGTCCCGCGACGGGAGAATAGCTCGCCAGCTGTTCCGACAGCGAGGTGAGATTGAAGTCGGCCTGCACATCGCCGCCGATGCCATGCGTCTTGGCCGGGTCGAGGTCAAAGAGGCGATTGTAGTCCAACACCAGGACGTTGGGCTGCGTCTCCTGGATGTCGCGCGGATCGAGACCTTCGAAATGGAAGCCGCGCAAGTCGAAATAGCTGTTGTCGCCTTGTCCGGTCAGATAGGCGTCGGAAACAGCTTCGCTGTAATAGTATGAGGAGCCGAGCGGGTTGGCGAAGGGATAATCCCAGAAGTACCACTTGTCGGTCAGCGCGGTGAGGTTCCAGCCGTATTTCCAGTATTTGTCGAGCTGGAACTCGCCTTGGCTCGAAATCGAGCCGCGGAACCTGTTGTTGCCCGAGCCATAGGGCGACGCGGGGAAGAGACTTGGATTGGTCTCATAAATCCCGTTGGCGCGAATGAAATAATTGCCGTTCGCCAGCCGGTGGCGCCATTCGAAATCGTTGTAGAAGCCTTCGTTGACGAAATAGGTCGGGGTCCAGGTCAGATCGTAGTTCGGCGCCATAGCCCAGAAGACCGGCACCTCGACGCCGAAACCAAGCTCCGAACTGCTGATCGTCTCAGGCATCAGGATGCCGGACTTGCGCTTGACGGTCGGATCGGGGGAGGAGAACACCGGGACATAGGCGATCGGCAGCCCTAGGAACTCCAGCCAGGCGTCCGTGTAATAGATCATATGCTCGTCGTTGTTGTGGATGATGCGCTTGGCGCGCACCCGCCACAGCGGCGGCTTCAGCGGATTATCGGCGCAGGCGGCGCAGGCCGTATAGGTGCCCTTGTTATAGACCGAGATCGCGCCCTGGGTGATTTCGGCATGCGGGGCGCTGAAATAGGTCTTCTGCGTCGTGGTCGAGCGCAGGCTTTCGACAAACCCTTCGCGGAAATCCTTGGTCATGTCGAAGCGGTCGCCGTAGATGACGTTGCCATCCTTATTGATCATCTTGGCATGGCCCTCGGCATAGAGCCGTTGGGTGTTGCGATCGTAGATGACCCGGTCGGCCTGCAGCGTCCGGCCCTGGTAATAAATCCGCGCGTTGCCGACCGCGGAAACCGTGTTCTTGTCCTTGTCGTAGACGAGCTGATCGGCCTCGACGAACATTTTGTCGGGTTGTTTTTGCGCCTGCGCCGCGCCGCCGCTGGCTTGCGCGACGGCTTGCGCCAACGGATCGAGACCGAGCCAGGCGCAGACGAGCGCGCAGAGGGCCAGCAACGCAAGGCGCGCGCCCGCGCGCCATCGTGGCCGCAGCGCACCGGCAAAGCCCGTGGGGCTCATACGCCGCCCCATCAACCGTCCTCCTGGTTGAGGAGAGCCAAGCCGCCGAGCATGCTGCCGACGATAGCCGGCGACCATGCCGCAACCGACGCGCTCAGAATGCCAGCTTCGCCGAAATCGGACACCACTTTGGTCACGAGATAAAGCACGAAGCCCGCAGCGACGCCACCTCCGACCATCTTACCGATGCCACCAAACCTGAAAAATCTTAACGAAAAGGCGCCGGCGATCAGGACCATCGCGACCAGCATCAGCGGGCGCGCCAGAAGTGTTTGAAATTGCAGGTTAAGCCCGTTGGGATCGAGGCCAGCCAAGGCGCTTTCGTCGCGCATTCGCGGCAGCGCCCAGAAGGGCACGGAATCGGGCGTCAAGAAGCTTTCCGCAAGGTCGGTCGGCGACGCATTCGTGGCGAGAAGGTAGACGCCAACCTTGCGCGGGTCCTGTCCAGGTGCCGAAATCACGGCATTTTGCAGAGCCCAGACGCCGGGCTCGAGCGTTGCGGTCGCCGCCTCGACGCGTTCCCCGAACTTGCCGTCCGGCTCATAGACATAGGCGATCACCGACTGCAATTTCGTGCCTTGATCGAGGGCGTTGGCGGCGCGCAGGATCGCCTCGCCGTCGATGCCGCTCTGGCGAATCCAGAGCGTGCCGTCGCCCTGGACCGTACCGGCTCGGCCGAAAAGCTGCGCCTCGATGATATCGGCGCGCTGTTTCATCATCGCCGACAGTGGATTGAAGGCGACAACGGAGAACGTCCCGACCACGACGGCGATCGCCACCGGCGGCAGCAGAAACTGCCAGACCGAGACGCCGGCCGAGCGGGCGACGATCAGCTCCAGCTTGCGGGTCAGGTCGATGAAGGCCGCCATGGTCCCGAAGAGCACGCAGAACGGCAGGATCTGCTCGGCGACGGTCGGCGTCCGCAGCAGCGTCAGATAGGCGATATAGCCCGGCGTCACCCCGTGCAAGGAATTGGATCGGCGCAGCAATTCGACGAAATCGAAGACATAGATCGTCCCGACGATGGCCGCGAAGACCGCCGCGATCGTCTTGAAAAACCGCCAGGTGAGGTAACGTCCGAGCGTCGAGACGAGAATGCTCATGGCGCGGACCTTACCGGTGCGCCGGCGATGGGCGCACGCCACGGCGCCGCCGGCGCGGCAAGGCCGCCCGGCCGAACGGAGCTGATAAGGCTGGCGACGAACAACATAACGCGGGCGCTTCCGTGAAGAATGGGCTGCCACCGAGCAGGTCCGGGCTGCAAGATGGCGTCGTCAGACACGCGGCCTCGAAAGGCCAAACCTTCGGGCCGTACCTTCGTGCAAGCGTCTCCCGTCAGCGATTGGGGACCTGGTCGCGAAAACCGGCTTTTTCCGGCCTGCCGGAATCGCAAATAGGTCCCTGAAATTTTACTCCATTTTGGCTACCGAGTTGGCGCTATTGGTGCAAGCGGCTCGGGGCTTTTTCAGGGCGATCTTGCAGCGATGCCGGGGGCGCGTTGCGCCGCGGCCACGGCTGCCCGAAGCCGCATTATAGCGAAAAAACTGGCACGCAAATGCCGACCGGTGCTAGGGCTTGCGGTCTGCGCAGGCCCGGACGCGTGGGCTGCGCCGGGAGGCTTTAAGTTTCTGTTTCGTGACGCCTTCGGCGGCCTGGGCCGGCGTGGATGTGCGGCGCGATGACGGGCAATCAGAAGAGAGCGAGATGTCACACGCCGCGAAAATCGATTTTGTTTCCCTCAATTCCGTGTCAGCGGCGCCTTCGGCCAAGGCCGGCGCCAAAGCCAAGGGCACGCCGGCGCTGGTCATCTTTGCTGGCGAAGATTTGAATTTGGGCAACGCCACACGCGCCCTGATTGGTGATGACGGCGTGGCGCTCGTCAAAAGGGCTGCCGGCGCCGCCAAATTCAAGGGCAAGAAAGCCTCGGCGCTCGATATTTTGGCGCCAGCCGGATTGGCCGCCGAGCGGCTTATCGTCATCGGCGTCGGCGCCGACGAGGACGCGGCAAAGCCCAAAGGCAAAGAGGCGGACAAAGCCAAGCCGCACGATTTCCTCGGTCTCGGCGGATTCGTGCTGGGCAAGCTCGGCCACGCGGCCGCGGCAACGGTGGTTTTCGATCTGCCCCACGGCCCCAAGGACGCGGCGGCGGCGGCGGCGGAATTCGCCGAAGGCGTCGTGCTGCGCCATTACAAGTTCGATCTTTATAAGACCAAGAAAAAAGATGAGGACACGAGCGAGCCGGCCAGCGTCGCAATCGCCGTCGAAGACCCGGCTGCCGCCAAGCGCGAGGCCAAAAGCCGCGCCGCGGTCGCCGAAGGCGTCCTCCTCGCCCGCGAGCTCGTCAACGAGCCGGCCAACGTGCTCTATCCGGAGGAGTTTGCCAAACGCGCGGCGGCGCTCGAAAAGCTCGGCGTCGAGGTCGATGTCCTCGATAAAGCGGCCCTGACGAAGCTCGGGATGGGCGCGCTGCTCGGCGTCGGACAAGGCTCGGCGCGCGAAAGCCGGGTCGTGATCATGCGCTGGCGCGGCGACAAAGGCAAAGACGGAAAGTCGAAGCCCGTTGCCTTTGTCGGCAAGGGCGTCACCTTCGACACCGGCGGCATTTCGATCAAGGGGGCCGCCGGGATGGAGGACATGAAGGGCGACATGGCCGGCGCGGCCTGCGTCGTCGGCCTCATCCACGCTTTGGCGGCGCGCAAGGCAAAGGTCGACGCGATCGGCGCCATCGGCCTCGTCGAGAACATGCCCGGATCGAATGCGCAGCGGCCGGGCGACATCGTCAAGTCCTTGTCCGGCCAGACGATCGAGGTGATCAATACCGACGCCGAGGGCCGCCTCGTGCTCGCCGATGTGCTCTGGTACGTGCAGGACAAATACAAGCCGCAATTCATGGTCGATCTCGCGACGCTCACCGGCGCGGTGATGGTCGCGCTCGGCCAGGAATATGCCGGGCTGTTCTCGAACGACGACAAATTGAGCGAGCGCCTGACCGAGGCCGGCAAAGAGACCGGCGAGAAGCTTTGGCGACTGCCGCTTGGCCCCGCCTATGACAAGCTCATCGATTCCAAATTCGCAGATATGAAGAACACCGGCGGCCGCCACGGCGGTTCGATCACCGCGGCGCAATTCCTGCAGCGCTTCGTCAACGGCACGCCCTGGGCGCATCTCGACATCGCCGGGACGGGCATGAATGCGCCGGCAAGCGACATCAACCAGAGCTGGGGCTCGGGCTTCGGCGTGCGGCTCCTGGAGCGCCTCGTCAGCGACCATTACGAAGGGCGCGCCTCTTCGCAGAAGGATTGATGCGCCCGGCCATGGAGGTCTGGTTCTACCATCTGCAAAGCCAGAGGCTCGAACGGGCGCTCCCGGCGCTGCTTGAACGCGCGCTCGCCAATGGCTGGCGCAGCGTCGTTCAGGCGGCGAGCGAAGAACGGCTCGATTTGCTCGACGAAGTGCTTTGGACCTATGCCGATGCGAGCTTCCTGGCGCACGGCCGGGCGCGCGATGGCGACGCCGAAATGCAGCCGGTCTATCTCACCTGCGACGCCGAAAATCCGAATGCGGCGCGGTTGCGGCTCTTCGTCGATGGCGCCGATGTCGCCGCAAGTCTTGCCGCTGATGCCGCGTATGAGCGCGTGATCCTGCTCTTCGATGGCAACGATGCCGATCAGCTCGCGAGCGCCCGCGCGCAATGGAAGGCGTTAAAGGACAAGGGTTTTTCGCTCACCTATTGGCAGCAGAACGAGCGCGGCGGCTGGGAAAAGAAAGCCTGAGACGCAGCGCTTACGACCGCGCCATCAGCGAGACGGCGAGCGCATAGATGCGCAGCCGCGCTTGTTCCGGCAGGCCGGCAAGCGTTTTCAGATAAATCTGGCCGACCGTGCACATGCGGGCATCGGGAATCGGCGGATTGGGCGTCTTGCCGTCGAGGATGGCGGCGACTTCGGCGTCGTTGACGCCTTGCGCCTTCATCGCGCTCGAAAGCGCGTTGAAGTCGGAATCGCTCGGCGCATCACGCTCGACCCCGTTGACGCGGCCGCTGCCGATCGCCTCAAGTCCGGCAATCGCCATATCGGCGACAAGCGGGCGATGCGAGGCGGAAAAGGCGAAAAAGGCTTGGCTTGCGCCGCCATAGAGGAAGTCGACGCAGAGTTTCGGGTCGCTGGCCGCCAAGGCCTGCATCATCCGCAGCTGAATATCGAAAATATGCGCCAGCGCCGGGCCGTCCGCCTTGGCCGCCAGAATGCCATTGGAGACGCGAAGGTCGCGCACCGCCTCCGAGAGCAGCGCATCGACATTCGTCAGATCCTTGCCGTCGAGCGCCTCCTTGGCGAATCCGTCAAGGATCGAATCATATTCGGAGGGCAGCGTCGCGCGCAGGCGGGCAAAGAAGACGGCATAGTCCGGTGCTTTGGTGGCGATCTCCCGCTCGATCGATTGCCGCGCGAGCATCAACGGCTCCGGCGGCGGCGGCCCGGCCGCGGCGGGGGTGCTCGGCGGCGGCGCCGGGGGCGTTGCGGCTTGCTGGCCGGCGTCCATGAAAAAGCCGATCGCAAGCGCGACAGCGATCACCGCGGCAAAGCTCAAAAGCGCCAGACGTAGAATGTCCTGGCCTTCAAACCCGCGCACGAGAACGGGGCCGTCGTCGCCGTGATACGCGTCGGACAACTCAGAACACTCCCCGCCGCACGGCGGCGCTTTTCGGCCAAGTTTCCGGGCCACGTTCTTTGGCCGCGTTCCAGGACCGTTTTCTTGGACCATTTTCTTGGACCGCTTTCTTGGGCGGCGCCATGCGGTCTTCTAAGGCGTTGATTTGAAGCATAGTTGCGCGGCGAAGGCCAGCGCTCCAGAGCAGATTTTACTGGCTGGCGATCTTAAGCCGTTCGAATCCGGCCGCGAGATCGGCCTTCAGGTCCTCCGGATCTTCGAGACCGATGGAGAAGCGCAGAGCTGGCCCTGGCGGCGCGAAGGTCGTCGCCGTGCGATAGGTGCTGCAGTCGAAGGGAATGACGAGGCTTTCGTAGCCGCCCCAGGAATAGCCCATGCCGAACAGGCTCAAACCGTCGAGGAAAGCGGCCAAGGCCGGCTGCGAAACCGGTTTCAAGAAGACCGAAAAAAGCCCCGACGAGCCGCGGAAATCGCGCCTCCAGATGGCGTGACCGGGGCAGTCGGGCAGGGCGGGGTGAAGCACGCGCGCGACCTCGGGGCGTGCGCTGAGCCAAGTGGCGAGAGCAAGGCCCTGGCGTTCGGCTTCGCGCAGCCGCAGTTCGAGCGTGCGCAGGCCGCGAAGCGCGAGATAGACATCCTCCGGGCCGGGGCAATTGGCGAAGAGATCAAAGCTCGCGCGCAACCGCGGCAGCCAGCGTTCATTGGCCGAGACGAGGCCAAGCAAAAGATCGGCATGGCCGGAGAGATATTTCGTCCCGGCCTCGATGGCGAGGTCGATGCCGAACCGGTGTGGCGGAAAAAACAGCGGCGTCGCCCAGGTGTTGTCGAGAATGGTGCAGAGATCCTTCTCGATCGCCACGCCGGCAATCGCCGGCACGTCCTGGATTTCGAACGTCTGCGACCCGGGGGTTTCGAGAAAAATCACGCGGGTGTTGGATCGAATGAGCGCGGCGATGCCGGCGCCGAGGCCGGGATCGTAATAGGTCGTCTCGACGCCCATCCGTTTCAGGAACCGGTCGCAGAAATTGCGCGTCGGCTGATAGACGGAATCGCTGACGAGGATGTGATCCCCGGCCTTCACCGCCGAGAGGATGGCGAGGGCGACGGCCGAAAGGCCGGAGGGCGCAAGCACCGTGCCGGCGGCGCCGGCGATCTCCGTCCAGGCGGTTTCGAGCGCGTCGGTCGTCGGCGTGCCATGCGTGCCGTAGGTGTATTTGGCATTGCGCGCGACGAGATCGGCATAGGAGCGGTAAAGGACTGTCGAACCGCGATAGATCGGCGTGTTGATGAAACCGTGCTGCTCGAACGGGTGGCGGCCGGCATGCACCAGTTTCGTGCGATCTTTCAAAGGCCGTCGCTCGTCCATCTTCGACATCGTCCCTCGCTGGCGCCGACACTATGACCGAGGCTTTACGGCAAATCTCAGATTCGCTCCAATTTGGCGCTTTTGGCAATTTGTCGCGCCGCTTGACCGCGCTGCCGGAAAGTTCTGATAGTCGCGCCGCCCGCGCCCCCAAGCTTGGAGCCGAAATGATCAAAGCCCCCCTGCTCAGATTCATCCTTTGCCTGTCGTTCGGCTTATCGTTCGGCTTGGCGGCGGTTTCCTCTGCCGCTGCCGCGGGCGCGACGCTCGACCAGGTCAAGCAGCGTGGCTATCTCAACTGCGGCTCGAACCCCGGCCTCGCCGGTTTCGGCCTGCCGGATTCAAACGGCAATTGGACCGGCCTCGACGTCGATTTCTGCCGCGCCGTCGCGGCGGCGATTTTCGACGATCCGAACAAGGTCAAGTTCATTCCGTTGACCGCCAAGGATCGTTTCACCGCCCTGCAATCCGGCGAGGTCGACGTGCTCGCTCATAACACGACCTGGACGGTTTCGCGCGAAGCGGGGCAGGGACTGCTCTTCACCGGCGTCAATTATTACGACGGCCAAGGATTCATGATTCATAACAAGCTGAACATTTCTTCGGCGCTCGAACTGTCCGGCGCGTCGATCTGTGTGCAGCAGGGGACGACGAGCGAGTTGAACCTCGCCGATTTCTTTCATTCGCATCAGATGCAATATGAATCGGTCACCTTCGCGACCTCCGACGAAGCGCTCAAAGCTTATGACACCGGGCGCTGCGACGCCTTCACCACCGATTCCTCGGCGCTTTACATCGAACGCCTGAAGCTCGCCAATCCCGATCAGAACGTCATCCTGCCGGAGATCATCTCGAAAGAGCCGTTCAGCCCCGCCGTCCGCCAGGGCGACGACCAATGGTTCAACATCGTCAAATGGGTCAATTTTGCCATGCTCGATGCGGAGGAAGCCGGCATCACCTCGAAGAACGTCGACGAGAAGATGAGTTCCGACGATCCGACGGCGCGGCGGCTCCTCGGCGTCGAGGGCGATTTCGGCCAGTCTCTGGGCCTGACCAAGGACTGGGCCTATCGCATCATCAAACAGGTCGGCAATTACGGCGAGAGCTTTGATCGTAACCTCGGCTCAGGCTCGAAGCTCGGGATCAAGCGCGGCATCAACTCGCTGTGGACGCGCGGCGGCATCCAATATGCGCCGCCGGTGCGCTGAGCGGCCTTCAACGCAATGCTGACGAGCCCGATCGAGCGCGGCGGCGCAATACGCAGCGCGCTCGTGCAGATCGTTTTTGTGATGGGACTCGCGTTCATCGCCTATGAGGGCGCGGCGGCGGCGCTGGCCCATATGCGCGCGCACCACATTCCATTCGATTTCGGCTTCTGGGACGAACGCGCCGGCTTCGATATCGACCAGCATCTCATCCCCTATTCCTTCACCTCGACCTATGGGCGTGCCTTTTTCGTCGGGCTGACCAATACGCTCGTCGTCGCGGCCGTCGGAATCGTCTTTGCGAGCCTCATCGGCTTTGCCATCGGCGCCGCGCGGCTGTCGCATCATCTCATCGTCGCGAAATGCGCCGGCGCCTATGTCGAGGCGTTGCGCAACGTGCCGCTGCTGTTGCAGATCCTCTTTTGGTACAATGCGGTGCTCAAGGCTTTGCCGGCGCCGCGCGCATCGCTCGCCTTTCCGGGTCACATCTTTCTCAACAACCGCGGCCTGTTCGTGCCGGCGCCGAGCGTCTCGCCGATCGGCGTTTCGTTGCCGGTCTTTCATGGTTTCAATTTCACCGGCGGGGCAAAACTCTCGCCGGAATTCGTCGCCCTGACTCTGGCGCTGATCCTTTATACCGCCGCCTTCATCGCCGAGATCGTCCGCGCCGGTATCGCCGGCGTGCCGAAGGGGCAGGGCGAAGCCGCCGCGGCGCTCGGCCTCAATGCGCGGCAAGCACGAAAATACGTCATCATCCCTCAGGCGCTGCGGCTCATCGTGCCGCCGCTCACCAGTCAATATCTGAACCTTTTCAAGAATTCTTCTCTCGCCGTCTTCATCGGCTATCCGGATCTCGTGCAGGTCTTCGCCGGCACGGTGCTGAACCAGACGGGCGCGGCGGTGCCGGTGATCGCCGTGACCATGGCGGTCTATCTCTTTGTCTCGCTCATCGTCGCGGGCGCGATGAATCTTTATAATCGCCACATCGCCGGGGGCGCGCACTGATGCCGGCTGCTTATGTCCGTGCCGCACCGGCACCCATCCTGCCGCCGCCAGCCGCGACGGGTCGGCGCTTGCGGACGCTGCGCGATCTCTTCGGCGCGCCACAATCTCTGCTGCTCACCGCGATCGGGCTCGCCCTGATCGTCTGGCTCGTGCCGGAGTTGTTGCGCTATTTCGTCATCGATGCCGTCTGGGCGGGCGATGCGGCGGCGTGCCGTGCGGCGCATGGCGCCTGCTGGGCTTTCATCGGCGAGAAACTGCCGTATTTCGTCTATGGCGCCTATCCGCCGGATCAGCGCTGGCGGGTCAATCTCGTCTTCGCGACTGGCGCCGTTCTCGTCATCTGGCTGCTCACACCGCGGGCGCCGGCGCGGCGGCTCGGCGCTTGGCTCGCTTTTCTCGTCTATCCGGTCCTTGCCTTCATTTTGCTCTATGGTTGGCCAGCGATCGGTCTCACCCGTATCACCAGCGACCGATGGGGCGGGATGCTCGTCACGTTGATCGTTGCCATCTTCGGCATCGTCGTCTCACTGCCGCTCGGCATTTTGCTGGCGCTCGGCCGGCGCTCGCGTTTGCCGGCAGTGCGGATCACAAGCACGGCCTTTATCGAATTCATGCGCGGCGTGCCGATGATTGCCGTTCTCTTCATGGCCGATACGATGCTGCCGCTGTTCTTGCCCGAAGGTTTCGAGCCAGACCGGCTGGTGCGGCCACTCGTCGGCGTCGCGCTGTTTGCTTCGGCCTATATGGCCGAGGTCGTGCGCGGCGGCTTGCAAGCGCTGCCGAAAGGCCAAAGCGAGGCGGGCAAAGCACTTGGCCTGCGCTATTGGGGGATTGAGCGGCTGATTGTGTTGCCGCAAGTCTTGCGGCTCACGCTTCCGGCGATCACCGGCACCTTCATCGGCCTGTTCAAGGATACGACCTTGGTTGCGACCGTCGGTATTTTCGATTTTCTGCGCACGGTCGATTCGGCGCGGCTCGATCCGAACTGGTCCGGTCCGACGATCACGACGACCGCTTATAGTTTCGCCGCGCTCGTCTATTTCATCTGCTGCTTCGGCATGTCGCGCTACGCGCTGAGCCTCGAACGGCGGCTCGCGGCGCGCTATGGCCGCCCAACGGGGTGAAGCCAACATGACCGAAACGTCTCTCCGCGCCGTCGAAATCGAGCACCTGAACAAATGGTATGGCCGGTTCCATGTCCTGCGCGACATCAATGTCAGCGTCACGCCGGGCGAGCGCATCGTCATCTGCGGCCCCTCGGGGTCCGGCAAATCGACGCTGATCCGCTGCATCAACGGGCTCGAGGACTTCCAGCAAGGACGCCTTGCCGTCGACGGGATGGCGCTCACACGCGCGTCGCTCGCCGCCGTGCGGCGCGATGTCGGCATGGTCTTCCAGCACTTCAACCTGTTCTCGCATCTAACCGTGCTGGAGAATTGCACCTTGGCGCCGGTCGAGGTGCGCAAAATGCCGCGCCCCGCCGCGCAGGATCTCGCCCGGCATTATCTGGCGCGCGTCAAGATGAGCGACCATGCGGGCAAATATCCGGCGCAGCTCTCAGGCGGCGAACAGCAGCGCGTCGCCATCGCCCGGGCGCTTTGCATGAGCCCGAAGATCATGCTGTTCGACGAGCCGACCTCGGCGCTCGATCCGGAAGCGGTGAAGGACGTGCTCGATCTGATCATGACGCTCACGGCCGAGGAGCGGACGACCATGCTTTGCGTGACCCACGAGATGGGCTTCGCGCGTCAAGTCGCGGACCGGGTGATTTTCATGGCGGAAGGCGAGATCGTCGAGATCAATCAGCCTGAAGCCTTCTTCACCGCCCCGCAGCATAACCGCACGAAGCTCTTTTTGAGCCAGATCCTTCGCTGAAGCTTGCGGGGCAAGGGCGAAGGTTGCGCTGGATGACATCCGGAAGCGACTGCCATGGCGGCGCTCGCCCGACGCAACCCAATCCCATGCCAATTCGATGTGACATTTTCCGAAAAGTTCCTTAAAGATTTTGTGATTTCCCCAGAATTAACAACGGGATAGAACAGGAACAAAGCACGCATTTCCGCCAACCCAATGATTGAGCAGCACTATTGTCCAATCTTTGCGGGGGGAGATTTTTTAGGCCGCTTGACGAAGGAACATAATAGGAATAAAAAAGGAACATAAGACGTTCTTTGGGGATGCTTATGATACCTTTTCTCGTCGATGCGGCAGAACTCGTTTCGCTGACCTGTTTCGTTGCGTTCATTGCCGTTGTGGCCCGGAGTTTGGGCGCAGCCTGAAATCTGTTGAGAGACCGAACGGGGCGGCGCGGATGCGGCGCTGAGCGATTAAGCTGCGGCCGCCGGCTTTTGCGCCGACTTATCCCGACGCTGGAGCGGATTCTTGGATTTCCCCCTCGCTGATCAAGCCGCAGGCGGCGGCGCGGCGCCTGCACCGCTTCTGGTGCCGGAACTCGCCTCGGTCGCGGCCGCTGTCGGCTTCGTCCATCTGCACGTCCATAGTGCATTTTCGCTTCGCGAGGGGGCGCTCTCGATCGGCAAGCTGGCCAAGCTCGCGGTGGCGGATGCCATGCCGGCGCTGGCCATAACCGACAGCAACAATCTGTTCGGTGCGCTCGAATTTTCCGAAAAGCTGGCCAAAGAGGGCGTGCAACCGATCATCGGCATCGAACTGACCCTCGATTTCGGTGACGGCAGTCGGCTTTCACCGCGCGGTGACGAGACAGGCGCCGGGCGCGCCGGAATCGTGCTGCTGGCGAAAGATGAGACGGGCTATCGCAATCTCATGCATCTTGCATCGCGGGCTTGGCTCAATCCCGAGCCGGGCGATCTGCCGCATTTGCCGATCGCCGCGCTCCCGGCGCGGACCGATGGCTTGCTGGCGCTGACGGGCGGCCCGGATGGCCCGCTCGATCGTTGTTTCGCTTTGGGGCGGCCGGAGGCGGCGGAGCGCCGCCTCGATATTTTGCAGCAATGTTTCGGCGGCGGCCTTTATATCGAATTGCAGCGCCATGGCCTCGCCCAGGAGCGCGAGGTCGAGCCGCAATTGATCGATCTTGCCTTCCATCGGTCCTTGCCGCTCGTCGCCAGTAACGAGCCCTATTTTGCCGGGGTCGACGATTATGAGGCGCATGATGCTTTGCTTTGCATCGCCGAGGGCACGGTCATCGGTGAGGCGGCGCGGCGCCAGCTTTCTCCCGAACATCGGTTCAAGACACGCGCCGAAATGGCGCTTGTTTTTGCCGATCTGCCGGAGGCTTTGGCGAACAGCGTCGAGGCCGCCTTGCGTTGCGCCTACCGGCCGCTGACCCGCAAGCCGATCCTGCCGCGCTTCTCAAGTACTGCGGGCGACAGCGAAAGCGAGGCCGCCGAGCTCATCCGCCAGGCGGAAGCAGGCCTTGCGGCCCGGCTCGCCAAACGCGGTCTCGCGCCGGGCCTCGGCGAAACGGATTACCGCGCCCGCCTCGCCTTCGAGCTCGACGTCATCATCAAGATGCAGTTTCCGGGCTATTTCCTGATCGTCTCGGACTTCATCAAATTCGCCAAGAAGAACGGTATTCCGGTCGGACCGGGGCGCGGCTCCGGTGCCGGCTCGCTCGTCGCCTATGCCTTGACGATCACCGATCTCGATCCGCTCCGCTTCGGTCTTCTTTTCGAACGCTTTCTCAATCCCGAGCGCGTGTCGATGCCGGATTTCGATATCGATTTCTGTCAGGACCGGCGCGACGAAGTCATCCGCTATGTGCGGGCGCGTTACGGCGCCGACAGGGTCGCGCAGATCATCACCTTCGGCTCGTTCCTGGCGCGCGGCGTGCTGCGCAACGTCGGCCGCGTCCTCGAAATGCCGCTCGGCCAAGTCGATAAGCTCGCCAAGTTGGTGCCGCAGAATCCCGCAGCACCCGTCAGCCTGAAACAGGCGATCGAATCCGAGCCGCGCCTGCGCGAAGTGGCCGAGGCGGAGCCGCGCGTTGCGCGGCTTTTGAAGATCGCCGAGACGCTCGAAGGTCTCTATTCCAATGCCTCGACGCATGCGGCCGGTATCGTTATCGGCGACCGGCCGCTCGAAGAATTGGTGCCGCTTTATCGCGATCCCAAATCGGATATGCCGGCGACCCAGTTCAATATGAAATGGGTCGAGCCGGCGGGGCTCGTCAAATTCGACTTTCTCGGCCTCAAGACTTTGACCGTGCTCGACAAGACGGTGCGGCTGATCAAGCAGCGCGGCATCGCGGTCGAGCTCGCTGAAATTCCGCTCGATGATCGCAAGACCTACGAGATGATGGGACGCGGCGAAGTCGTCGGCGTGTTCCAGGTTGAAAGCGCCGGCATGCGCAAGGCGCTGGTCGAGATGCGCGCCGACCGGTTCGAGGATCTGATCGCCCTCGTGGCGCTCTACCGGCCTGGGCCGATGGCGAATATTCCGGTCTATTGCGCCCGCAAGCTCGGCGACGAGCCGGTCGAATATCTCCATCCGAAGCTGGAGCCGATCCTCAGGGAGACCTTCGGCGTCATCACCTATCAGGAACAGGTCCAGCAGATCGCCCGCGATCTCGCCGGCTATAGCCTCGGCCAGGCCGATATCCTGCGCCGGGCGATGGGCAAGAAGATCAAGGCGGAGATGGACGCCCAGCGCGGCCGCTTTGTCTCCGGCGCGGTCGAACGCGGCCTTTCCAAAGCCGATGCCGATAAGATCTTCGACGCCTGCGCAAAATTCGCCGAATATGGATTTAACAAATCGCATTCGGCGCCCTACGCGCTCTTGACCTATCAGACGGCTTATTTGAAAGCCAATTATCCGGTTGAGTTTCTGGCCGCGTCGATGACGCTCGACAAGGGCTCGACCGACAAGCTGGCGGAATTTTGCAACGAGGCGCGCCGCCTCGGTATCAAAGTCGAGCCACCCTCGGTCAATCGCTCCGGCGTCGATTTCGAAGTGGCGACCCAGGCGGACGGCAGCCAGTCGATTCTCTATGCGCTCTCCGCCGTCAAGGGCGTCGGCGACGGCCAGGCGGCGGCTTTGGTCGCGGCGCGCGGCGGCCGATCCTTCGCTGATCTCGCCGATTTCGCCGAGCGGATTTCCGCGCGCGATCTGAACAAGCGCATGCTGGAATGTCTCGCCGCCGCCGGTGCTTTCGATGCGCTCGCGCCGGACCGCGCCCGCGTCGCCGCCGCGATCGAGCCGATCTTGGCTTTGGCGCATCGACGCGCTGATGAAAGGGCGGCGGGGCAATCGGGCCTCTTCGACACCGATCGCGTCGATCCGCTGGTCGGAATCAAAACCGAAAGCTGGTCGTTGGCGGAGCGGCTGCGCCGCGAGTTCGAATCCGTCGGCTTCTTTCTTTCCGGCCATCCGCTTGATGCTTACAGTGCGGTTTTAGAGCGGCTGCGCGTGCGGCGCTGGAGCGATTTTGCCCGCGCGGTGAAACAGGGCGCCTCGGCCGACCGTCTCGCTGCCGTTGTGCTCGACCGGCAGGAACGGCGCACGAAGGCCGGCAATAAAATGGGCATCGTGCAATTGTCGGATCAGTCGGGCCAGTATGAGGCCATCCTGTTCCAGGAGGGGCTCAATCAGTACCGCGACCTGCTGGAAAAAGGCGCCGCGGTTCTCGTCGCGCTCCAGGCCAGCGTCGAGGGAGAGGACGTGCGGGCGCGGATCATTTCGGTCGAGCCGCTGGACCAGGCGGCAAGCCGGCGCCAGAAGGGCCTTCGCGTCTTCCTCCGCGATCCGGCACCTTTGCCGTCGATCGCGCGCGGACTTGCGGGACGCGGCGAGGGCGAAGTGTCGCTCGTCCTGACGACGGCGGCTGGGGAGGTGGAGATGAAATTGCCCGGCCGGTATCCGGCGAATGCGCAGGTCGCCGCGGCCTTGAAGGCGATCCCCGGCATTCTCAACGTCGAGCACGTCTAGACATCGGACCGAAAAGTGCGAAGCGGTTTTCGGACAGATCCGATGCGATGAGAAAGACTTAAGAGCGCCGATCAATTTGAGCGTCCGACCGTCTAGGCGCCGGACTTCTCGCGCAGTTGCTGGGAGTGCAGGGTCCGGCTAATTTGGCGCCTTTCTTTGGGGTGGATCGTCGTGCTGAGTTCCGTGTTTGCGCTTATCGTCGGCTATGCCTGCGGCTCGATCCCCTTCGGTCTTTTGCTGACGCGGCTCGCGGGAACCGCCGATCTGCGCAGCATCGGCTCGGGCAATATCGGCGCGACCAACGTTCTGCGGACCGGACGAAAGGATCTCGCCGCCGCCACTTTGCTGCTCGACGCGCTCAAGGGGCTTGCTGCGGTCCTCATCGTGTCGGCGTTTGCGCCCGGGTTGCCGCCGCTTTTCGCCGCCGCCGGCGCCTTCCTCGGCCATGTCTTTCCGGTTTGGCTCGGTTTCCGGGGCGGCAAAGGCGTCGCGACCTTTCTCGGCTGCTTGATCGGCCTCGATTGGCACGTCGCCCTGATCTTCATTGCGCTGTGGCTCGGCGTCGCCGCGGCGACACGCTATTCCTCGGCGGGCGCGCTCGTTGCCAGTGCTGCGACGCCGGTGGCGCTGTTGATCGATGGACGCCGCGATGTCGCCATTCTGTACGGTCTTCTGGCGGTCCTGCTCTGGTCTCTGCACCGTGCCAATATCGCGCGGCTTCTGGCCGGAACCGAATCGAAGATCGGCGCCTCCAAGCCGCTCGGCGACAAGGCATGACCGCGGGCGGGGCGACAAGGACGAAGCTTTCCGACGCACAACGGTTTGATTGGCTGCGGCTGTGGCGCAGCGAAAACATCGGCCCTCGCACGTTCTGGGCGCTGATCAATCGTTATGGCAGCGCCGGCGCCGCGCTTGCGGCGTTGCCTCGGCTCATGCCGCGCGGCCGGCCGGTGAAGATTGCCGCGATCGAAGACATCGAACGCGAATTGGAGGCTGCGGCGCGATGCGGCGCGGTCTTGGTCGCCGTGGGTGAGACGGATTATCCGGCACGATTGAGCCGTATCGACACGGCACCGCCGCTGATTGCGCTGCGTGGACATGTGCCGGTGCTGCAGCGTCCGGCCGTGGCGATCGTCGGTTCGCGCAATGCCTCGGCCGCCGGTCTTGCCTTTGCCGAACGGCTTACCCGCGGCCTTGCCGAGGCGGGTTTTGTCATCGTTTCGGGTCTGGCGCGAGGCATTGATTTGCGCGCCCACCAGACAAGTCGCGAGGCCGGCACGGTCGCGGTGCTCGCCGGCGGCCATGACCGCATCTATCCCGCCGAGCATCAAGCGGTTCTCGAGTCGTTGCTGGCGTGTGGTGCGGCGGTGAGCGAAATGCCGTTCGGCTGGGAGGCGCGCGGGCGCGATTTTCCGCGCCGCAATCGGATTATTTCCGGCCTCGCCAATGGCGTCGTCATCGTCGAGGCGGCGCGGCGCTCCGGCTCACTCATTACGGCACGTTTTGCCGCCGAGCAGGGGCGCGAAGTTTTTGCCGTTCCCGGTTCGCCGCTCGATCCGCGCGCCGAGGGCACCAATGATCTGATCCGCAACGGAGCAACCCTCTGCACGTCGGCCGAAGACGTGGTCGAAGCCCTGGCACGGCAGATTGCCGACCGGACAAATCTTTTTTCCGACAATTCGGCTCCCGTGCCGGAGGCGCCTTTATGGGACGAACTCGATCTGCCTGACGTCGCGCCCGCGCCGAACGGCGCGGCCGATGCAGCGGAATCCGGTCGCGTTGTCGCCTTGACAGGGAAAGATCACGCCACGCCGCAAGCGCGGCTGATGGCTCTGCTCGGGCCTTCGCCGGTGTCGATCGACGAGCTGGCGCGTGTCGCCAATCTGTCGATGCGCGAGACGCGCGCAATTCTGCTGGAACTTGAACTCGCCGGGCGGCTGGCGCGCAGCGGCGGCGAGTACGTCAGCTTGGTGAATTGAATCTTTTCGGCGAACTGTACCGCCTTGCCGGGCCGAAGCCCGGCAAGGAGATCATTGTATCGCGACTAGCACGCCCCCGAGCCGACCTTACCGTTGGGATTGCTCTCCGAGCCACCCGAGGCCGTCGAGGTTTTCTCACTGCCGCCGCCGCGGTCGCTGGTGCCGCTCGCTTGCGACGCACAAGGCTTGGCTTGTCCCTGCTCCGTCATGCTTGAGCCCACCGGCTGATTCGGCGATGTCGCGGGGGGCGAATGAGCGGCTGGGTTTGAACTCGGCGCGCTCGTTTGCGCCAAGCTGATGCCGGGCGAAACCAGCGATAAGGCTGCTGCGAGAATAAGGTATTTCATCGTTCGTTCCTCCTAGCGCTATTGGCGGAGGTCAATCGCGGACCGAACGCGGAGTTCCGCTCGAAATTCGGTCGCGATTTCGTCGGGGAATCAAAGCCATTGCTGCGCAGCTTTGACGCGGCTTGGCAGCTAAAGCGCCATGGCGGATTGGAGCACCGCACCGGCACGCAGGAAGCGCTCGGGATCGACCGGCTGGCCGTCGATGCGTACTTCGTAATGCAGGTGCGGACCCGTGGCGCGGCCGGTATCGCCGATATGGCCGACGACGGTTCCCGCTGCGACGGTTTCGCCTTGGACGACATCGATGCTTGAAAGATGCGCATAGCGGGTCGCAAGCCCGTCGCCATTGTCGACTTCGACGAGATTGCCGTAGCCGCCCATAAAGCCCGCGAAAGTCACGCGTCCCGGCGCGGTCGCATGGACCGCATCGCCGTAGACGCCGCGCAGGTCAACGCCCGTATGAAGGGCGGCGCGGCCGAGAAAGGGATCGATGCGCGGACCGAACGGCGAGGTAATCGCGAGCGCCCCGGGCAGTGGCGCCTTCAGCGGCACGTGCGGCAGAACAGATTTGAGATCCTCCGCTGTTGCGAGCGCGCTCTGCAACCGCATGGCGGCGGCGGCGAAAGGCGAGCCATCTGCGACTGCGGGCAGAGGTACGAACGGGCCGCCGACGCCGCCATCTTCGTCGGCGTGCGCGGTGCCGCGTGCGGGCATGCGGAAACGATGCGCCGAAAGGCCGAGCGCCGCCAGCGTCTCGCGTACGCGATGGGTCAGCCGGTCAGCCGGGGCTTCGAGCGTATTGAGCAAGGTGAGATCGGCGGCGTCGGCATGGTCGTAGCGCGCCGACAGCGCGCGCATGATATCGTCTGGCGCCCACGCATCGGTTGCGCCAGCCGGCGCGGCATCGCTGGTGCTGAAGGGCAGGGCCGGATGCGGGCCGTCCTGCAATCGGAGGTCAAAACCGTCCGGATGCGGCTTGCCGTCATGGGGCGGCACAGAGACTTCGGCGGCACTCGGCGGCGCGGCTGCCGCAGGCGCGATCTCCGCATTGGCCGGCGCTGCATCGCCGGCGACAGGCGGCAATCCGATTTGCCGCTCACGATCGGCGAAGGCCGCGATGAGGGCCGTGCGGCTTTCGACCTGGTCCTGGCGTTGCGCAAGGGCATGGAGCCGCGCAGTGAAATCACTGGTCTCGGTATCGGCCCGCTGGTTGGCGTTCTCGACATCGCGGCGCAAGGCGGCGATGCGGTCCTCATAAGCGTATTGCATGTCGGCCTGGCGCTGCATCAGGCCGGCGAGGACGTCATCATGAAAAATGAAATAGCAGGTCGCCGCGAGGTAGATGATGGCGATGATGGGGACCAGCACAAACACGATCAACGCAGCAAGGTGCGGCAGGGCGAAGGTGCGTGCATGCGAGCGATAGGCGAAGCTCAGAATCAGCCGATTGCCATGCGGCGTCTTGCCAATGTGAGCGTGACGGACATGCATGCAACGGACTCGGGCAGAGCGGGAGAACGCTCCAATAAGACACCGTTAAGGTTAACATCCCCTAAAGCGGACGGCTCATGCGAGGGCTTCGACGGCGGCGAGCACCGCTGCGGCGTGTCCGGCAACTTTGACCTTGTGCCACACATCGGCGATCCTGCCGTCCGGCGCGATCAGGAAGGTCGTGCGTTCGACGCCCATATATTTACGGCCGTAGAGGCTCTTCTCCGTCCAAACGCCATAGGCTTCGAGCATGGCCCGGGATTCGTCGGAGATGAGGTCGAGAGCAAGCTTGTGCTTGCTTTTGAATTTGGCGTGGCTCGCGGTCGAATCGGGCGAAACGCCAAGGATCGCCGCGCCGGCTTTGGCGAACGCTTTTCTGAGGCCATTGAAATCGATCGCCTCCTGGGTGCAGCCCGCGGTATTGTCCTTGGGGTAGAAGTAAAGCACCAGCGCTTTACCGGCGAAATCGCGGAGGCTCTTCGAACCACCTGAATCATCAGGCAATTCGAAATCAGGCGCTTTATCGCCAGGGCCCGGTTTCCTGCCCATCTCCGCCTTCCTTTCGTCTCATTAAACAGCAAACGCTTGCGCGAGCCGGCCGCGTCGAAACCGCGTGGGTTTTCGACAAGTCCCGTATATTCGGGTACGAGTCGGCATTCCAGTTTAGCCTGTTGCCGAAAGGCCACTGCGATTTGGTCGATCACAGCGACGATAGGGGCGGCAACCTGCGGCGGACCGGAGAGTCTCTGGCCGAGCGGGACATGCGGCGTACGGCCGCCGTCCTGCGCCGGCCGCTGCGGCCGCAATTCACACTTCTGACCTGGCTAACGCGGCGCCTCGTCGGCTCGGCCGCCGGCCTTGTCTTGATCGTTGCACTGATTACCGGATTTGTGGCGCTTTATGCGGCCAAGGGGCCGATCGCCATCGCCGGCCTCGGCACGCGCATCACAGAAGCGCTCAATGCCCGGATCGGGCCTGCTTACGCGTTCAAGCTCGGCCGTGTTTCGGTGACGACACATGGGTTGGGGCCGACGCTCGCGATCGACAATCTGACGCTGACGAGCCGTTCCGGCACGACGATCATCTCGGCGCCGCGGGCCGAAATTTCCGTCGATCTCGTCCCGCTGCTTTACGGCAAAGTCGTGCCGAAGCGGCTCGAAGTCTTCGGCATCGAAGTGCGCCTCGTCTTGCTGGCCGACGGCTCGCTCGCCGTTTCCGCCGGCAATGGCCAAAGGCAAAACCTGCCATTATTCGGGCTCAGCGCCGCCATGGCGAAGACGCCCGCCGATACGCTCCTTCCCGGGCCAGTCACGGGGCCTGCGGGCGCGGCCCGCCAGCGCTCGCTGGCGGTCAAACGCATTGCGGCGGCCATGCGGCTTCTCATGGACATCGCGACGCGGCCGAACAGCCCCGTGACGGCGATCGATCGCGTGGCGATCTCGCAAGGCCGCTTCGTCATCGAAGACGAGCTTAACAAACAGACCAAGCTTTACGAGGGCCTGCAGCTTTCGCTCGCCAAGGCCGACGGCGGCACCAATTTCGACCTGTCAGCGCAGGGGCCGAACGGGCCCTGGTCGGTTTCGGCCCGGGCCGCGGGCAAACCCGGCGCCGACCGCCGGCTCGACTTCGGCTTCAAGAATATTTCGATCGACGAAATCTCGCTCGTCGGCGGCGCCCGCGATATCGGCGCGGATTTCGACATGCCGGTCTCGAGCCGGCTGACCGTTGCACTCGATGCCAAGGGGCAATTGACCGATGTCGACGGCAATGTCCATTTCGATCCCGGCTATCTGCGCTTCGATGATCCCAACGACGAGCCGCGTCTGGTCGATTCCATCGACGCGGCCTTTCATTGGGATGGTGCGGCGCGGCAGATCATCATCGATAACACGCGCGTGCGCACCGGCGAAACCGATCTCGCGGTCCGCGGCGCGATCACGCCGCCCATCCAAGAGGGCGATCCCTGGCTGATTGATTTCACCAATTCGCAACGCGGCGTCTTCGGCACCGAGCGGCCCGGCGAAGACAAGATTTTCTTCGACCATATCGATTTCCAGGGCCGTCTCGCGCTCGAGGACAAGGTCTTCAATATCGACCGTTTCGCCTTCAGCGGACCGAACAATGGCTTCGCCATGGCCGGCGTCGTCGATTGGAAAAACGGGCCGCATATGAGCCTCGGCGCTTCGCTGGCGCCGACGCCGGCGACCGTCGTCATGCGGCTCTGGCCGTCCTTCATGGCCGCCGACATTCGCGCCTGGTTCCTCGCCCATGTGAAGGGCGGCACGATCGAACATGGCACGCTGCGGATGAATGTCGATGCGCAGATGATCGAGCATATGCATCATCAATATCCGCCGCCCGATCCGGCGCTCGCCATCGATTTTTCGGTTTCTGAAGGTTCTCTCACTTTCCTCAAGGGCGTGCCGCCGCTCGAACATGTCGCCGGCGTCGGCCATATCACCGGGCGCACCTCGACCTTCACCGCGACGAGCGGCAGCATGCGGGTCGGCGACTCGGGCACGCTCAACCTTTCGCAAGGCAGTTTCCATATCGCACATGCCGAGATCCGGCCGACGCCGGCGGAACTCTCGGCGCATGTCAGCGGCGATGTGCCCGCGGTCGGCGCCTTGCTCAATTACGACGCGTTGAAGCCTTTCGTTTCCCTGCCGGTCGATAGCAGTCGGTTGAAGGGTCACATCGACGGCCTGCTTGGTATCGCGCTGCGGCTCGGCCCGGGCGCGGATCCGAAAAAGGACTTCAAGCTCAACGTCGATGCCATGGCGACGCAATTTTCTGCCGAAAAACTGCTCGGCGATCAGAACCTCGACGACGGCGCACTCAGGATCACGGTCAACGACGATGGGCTGCACGCCTGGGGCAAAGGCCATTGCCTCGGCGGATTGGCCGACATCGACGTGACCCGGCCGGTCGGCGCCACGATCAGCAAGGCCGTCATCGGGATAACGATGGACGATGCCGCGCGGGCAAAGCAGGGTCTTGCGGTTTTGCCCGGTCTCTCGGGCCCGGTCGGCATGCATATCACCGCGCCGCTCGGTGCGACGGGGCCGCTCAAGGCGCAAATCGACGTCGATCTGAGCAAGGCGGAAATCGACGGACTGGGCATCACCAAGCCGGCCGGGCGGCCGGGCAAGTCGAGCTTCAATCTGTCGGTCAACGACGACCATACGACCACGCTTGATCAGCTCCTCGTCGAAGCCGGCGGCGCGGTCATCAAAGGCTCGGTCAAGATCGGTGCGCCGGACGATGCGACGCAGTTTTCGGCGCGGCTCACAGAAGTGCGGCTCTCGCCGGGCGACGACGCGCATGTCGAACTCGCAAAAACCGGCGATACGGTGAAGGTTGCGATCCATGCCGCGTCTTTCGACGGGCGGCCGTTCTTGAAGACGCTGACTTTGACCCACGCCGAGGAACTCGACGGCGAAGAAGGCCCCCCGCATAAAGCGAAGACGAAGCCCGTCGCCCATGTGATGCTGGCCAAGACGACATCCAACCTCAACATCGATGTCGCGATGAAGGCGCAGAACCTGGTCGGCTTCAACAAAGTGTCGATGAGCAATGTTGATCTGCATCTCGTCAAAAACGGCGACGCGCTGAAACAATTCGCGCTCACCGGCCGCTTTGGCCATCAGACGACGATCGTCGGCCATCTCGACCATGCCGGTACGCCGTCGCCGCAATTGGATCTGACGACCGACAACGCCGGCGGTCTGCTTGCCTTCATCGATCTCTACAAACACATGAAGGGCGGCACGCTCAATGTCGCGATGCGCCTCGGCAATGACGCGATGGCCGGCTCGCTGATCGTGCGCGATTTTATTCTCGCCGACGAACCCGCCTTGCGGCGCCTCGTAACCGAGGAAGTGCCGCGCAACAGCGAGCAAAGCGGCACGCCGCAGTTCGACCCGGACGCGGTGCCGTTCCGCAAATTGCAGGTCAATTTCCAGCGTGCCGAAAGCCGCCTCGACATCAGCGACGGCATCATCTACGGCTCGCAGATCGGCGTCACCGCCAATGGCTGGCTCGATTTCGCCGCGAGCCGCGTCGATCTGCAAGGCACGTTCGTTCCGGCTTACGACGTGAATAACTTTTTCACCAAGATCCCGTTCTTCGGCCTGCTTGCCGGCGGCGCGCACGAAGGCCTTTTCGCGGTCAATTATCACATTACCGGGTCGCCGCGGAAACCGACGCTGAACATCAATCCGTTCTCGATTGCGCCGGGTATCTTGCGGAAGATTTTCGGCTCGATCGATCTGACGAATCCGGATAATTCGCCGGAGACACCGGCGCCGCCGGGCGAAGACGGCGGCCAATAATCGAGATCACTCGCGAAGATCACTCGCGAAGATCACTCGGCCGGCTTCAGCAGAACGTGCTTCTTCTTGCCGAGCGAGAGCTTGATCGCGCCGTTGACGAGGTCGCCGGGGCCAAGCGTCGCGCGTTCGTCGATGATGGTCGCATCGTTGACCTTGAGGCCGCCGCCTTTGATCTGCCGGCGCGCCTCGCCGGTCGAGCCGACGAGGCCGGCCTGGACAAAGGCGGAGAGCACGCCAAGCCCGTCTTCAAGCCGCGCAACATGGACGCTTGGCAGACTCGCGGCCGCGAGTCCGTCTTCAAACGTCTGACGTGCGGTTTCGGCGGCTTGCTCCGCGGCTTCGCGCCCATGCACCATGGCGGTCGCTTCGGTCGCGAGGACTTTCTTGGCTTCGTTGATCTCGGCGTCGCGCAGCGCCGCGAGGCGCGCGATCTCATCGAGCGGCAGTTCGGTGAAAAGCTTCAGGAATCGGGCGACGTCGCCGTCCTCGCAATTGCGCCAATATTGCCAATAATCGTAGACGGACAGCATGGCGGCATCGAGCCAAACCGCGCCCTGCGCCGTCTTGCCCATTTTCGCGCCCGATGCGGTCGCAAGCAGCGGCGAGGTCAGTGCGTAGAGCTGCGGCGTGCCGAGCCGGCGGCCGAGATCGATGCCGGTGACGATATTGCCCCATTGGTCGGAGCCGCCCATCTGCAGCGTGACGCCATAGCGCCGGTTGAGCTCGACGAAATCATAGGCTTGCAGGCACATGTAGTTGAATTCGAGAAAGGAGAGCTCGTGTTCGCGTTCGAGCCGCAGCTTGACCGAATCCATCGCCAGCATGCGATTGACGGAAAAATGCCGGCCGACGTCGCGTAGGAAATCGATATAGTTGAGGCCGAGCAGCCAGTCGGCATTGTCGGCCATGATCGCATCGTGCCGGCCTTGGCCGAAGGTCAGGAACTTTGCGAAGATCTGCTTGATCCCGGCCTTGTTCGCTTCGATTGCCGCTTCGGTCAAAAGCTTGCGGCTTTCATCCTTGCCCGACGGATCGCCGACGCGCGTCGTGCCGCCGCCCATCAGCGCGATTGGCTGGCCGCCGGTCTTCTGCAGCCAGCGCAGCATCATGATTTGGACGAGCGAGCCGACATGCAGCGACGGCGCCGTGCAGTCGAAGCCGATATAAGCGACGAGATCGCCGCTGCTTGCCTTTTCGTCGAGACCCGCGAGGTCGGAGCATTGATGCAGAAAGCCGCGCTGCATGAGCACGCGGAGAAATTCGGACGTCGGGCGAAAAGCGTCGGACACGGAGACCTGCGGGTTTGAATAGCGCGGGCGAACCTAATCCGCACCGCCGCCGCGTCAAGAGCCGGCCGTCTCTCCGAACACCCGCCTCAGCATGGCGGCGCTGGCACTTTCGGCGATCTCGCGCAGGTAATGGTTCGCGGCTTCGAGGCCGGTGCCGCCGGTGTCGAATTCCGATTGCAGGCCATCGCGCAAGCCCCAGGCCGCGGGGAGAAGCGGAAAGCCTTCCGTCTCGATCTTTTGTTGCGCCTGGGCGATCTGCCGGTCGGAGCGGCCGGTCTTCGACAGGATGAAAGCGATCTTGCCATCGGCGCCTTGGCGGGCGAGACGGCGGGCGAGCCCCAGCGTAGGGCGCAGATCGTCGACTGAGGTGCCGGTCGGCAGGAAGACGACCGAGCTTTCCTCCGCGACCTCTTTCGTCAGATCATCGGCGAGGCCGCGCGTGTCGGCGATGATGAGATCGAAGCTCTCCTCGGTTTTGCGGAGCTTTTTCAGGCTCTTGAAGGGCCGCACGTCAAGCTCCGGCTCGACGTTGCGGCGCAGCCGCGCGGCGTTCCATTCGACGCAGGTCAATTGTTCGAGGTCGAAATCGGCGAGCAGAACCTTGCGGCCCGACCGCGCCGCCGCGACGCTGAGAAGCCGCGCCAGGCTGCTTTTGCCGACGCCGCCTTTCTGCCCGACAAAGGAAACGAGACTGAGATCCTTCTTCATGCCAACGCCCCAATATTTTTTCTTATTGCTCGATGAGAGCGGGACCCGGCGGTGTGCCGCAGACTGAAATACTGGGCGATCGCTCGCCCGACGCAAGTATTTTTCGCCTTTGGCCTTGGCCCATCGCTTTTTTGCGGTGGATTGCCATAATGGACGACTCAATCGGCGGAAGGGAGAGAGCGGTGGCGCGCGCGCTGGGATTGATGAGCGGCACTTCGCTCGACGGCATCGATGTCGCGATCATCGATACCGACGGTGCGATGCATGTCTCGCCCGGGCCGGCGCGTTCCTTCGCCTATGACGAGCAGGATCGCGCGCTTCTGCGCGCCGCTTTGGCGGAGGCGGAAAAGCTGCCCCCCGATCCTGCCGCGCGCGCGGCGCGGCCGGGTGTCCTGGCGCAAGCCGAGGCGCGCGTCACCGCGCGTCATGCCGAAGCGATCCGCGATTTTCTCGCCGCCGAAACGATCGATGCGGCGTCGATCGACATTATCGGATTTCATGGCCAGACCGTGATCCATCGCCCGGACGCGCGCTTCACCGTGCAGATCGGCGACGGCGCCGGCCTCGCGCGCGCGATCGGCCGCCCGGTCGCCTATGACTTTCGCGCCGCGGACGTGGCAGCGGGCGGGCAGGGCGCGCCGCTGGTGCCCGTCTATCATCAAGCCTTGGTTCTCGCCGAGGGACTTGGCGGCCCCATTGCCGTGCTCAACATCGGCGGCGTCGCCAATCTCACCTATGTCGATGACGGGCCGCCCATTGCCTTCGACACGGGGCCGGGGAATGCGCTTATCGACGACATGATGTTTTCGGGTGCCGGAGAAAAGATGGACGCAGGCGGCGCGTTGGCGGCCGCCGGCAAGATCGATCACGCCGCTTTGGCGGACCTGCTGGCGCATGATTATTTCGCTCTGCCGCCGCCGAAATCGCTCGACCGCAATGCCTTCTCGAGCACGCGCGTCGCGGCTTTGCCATTGCCCGATGCGATCGCGACGCTCACCGCGTTTACCGCCTCGAGTATCGCCCGGGCGATCGAGCATTTGCCGAAGCAGCCGAAGCTCGTCGTGCTCAGCGGCGGAGGCGCGCATAATCTCACTTTACGCTGGCAATTGATGCAGCATCTGCCGTGCGGAATGATCCTCGCCGAAAGGCTCGGCTGGTCGGCCGATGCCATGGAAGCCCAGGCTTTCGCCTATCTCGCCGTTCGCCGGCTGAAAAATCTGCCGATCACGTTTCCGACAACGACCGGCGTCGCCGAACCGATGCCCGGCGGAATCATCGCCGGCGCCGATTGAGTGCCACATAAACAATAAGATTGGTGTGCATCGTGCGAGCGGCCGTTTGGCCGCGATTTGCAAGGAGCTGCCATGCCGCGCTTGACCCCCATTCCGCCCGCCGAGCTCACCCCCGAGCAGCGCCCGCTTTATGAGGATATGAAGCAGGGCATCGAGACGAATTTTAAGGGCTTCACCGCGATCCGCGACGACGGCGCCTTGATCGGGCCGTGGACGGCATGGCTGACCGAGCCCAGATTCGGCAAAGCGAGCTGGGACCTTGTCCGCGCACTTGCCGACAAGCCGTCGCTGCCGCGCAATGTCCGCGAGATTGCCATTCTCGTCACCGGGGCGCATTTCAAATCGGCCTATGAGCTTTACGCGCATGTGCTCGTCGGCGAAATGCGCGGCCTGTCGGACGAGAAAATCGCGACAATCGTCGCCGGTGAGCGGCCGGTCGATCTCACGCGCGAGGAAGCAATCGCCTATGATTTCGCCAGTGCTTTGGTCAATGGCGGCACGTTGCCGGAATTGACCTACCGGACGGCGTTGCAAGCCTTCAGCCCGCATGGCGCCGCCGAATTATCCTATCTCGTCGGGCTTTATGCGCTCGTTTCGATCACGCTCAACACGTTCGATATTCCGGTGCCAGAAGTATGAACGCCGCTGGAGCGCTGATGGTCATATTGAATCGTCCTGCGCTCCTCGCCTTTTCAATCGCATTGGATTGATCCGAACCGGTTCGCACGTTTCGCTCCGATGCTCTAGATCAGCGGGCGAGGGATGTTTTCAACTTCATCGACCCGCGCCAAGTTCTTCAAGGCTTCTTCGTCGACGACGCGCAAGGTCCGTTCGTCGAGCTCGATCGAGCCCTCCTTGCGCAGCTTCTGCAGCGTCTTGTTGGTGTGAACGACCGAGAGGCCGAGCGTGTCGGCGAGGTGGCTTTGCCGCATCGGCAGATCAAGCCGGTTGCGCTTCGTCATGCCGAGCTCGCGCGCTTTGTCGAACAGATGCCACAGAAGGTAAGCGACGCGCTCGAGCGCGGTGCGGCGGCCGAGCGAGACGATCTGCTCATCGAGCGTGCGCTCCTGGCTCGCAGCAAGCCAGGTGATGTCATAGGCAAGCTGCGCGTCGGCAGCGAAGAAGCTCCAAAGCTTATCGCGCGGGAAAACGCAGAGCACGGAATCGGTCAGCGCTTCGATTCCGTGCCCCATGACTTCCGACATCGAGGCTTGCAGACCGAGGAAATCTCCCGGCAGTGCGTAATTGATGATCTGCCGGCGGCCGTCCTCGAAGGTCTTATAGCGAAAAGCCCAGCCGGACAGGACGGTGAACAAATGGCTCGCGCGCGCGTGCTCGAGCAGGATCGTACCGCCGGGCGCTACGGTGAGTTCGCCGATCTTGAAGGCCTGCACGGTGCTCGCATCGAGCAGAGTCCGTTCGCCAAAGATCGGCAGCGACCGCAAAGGACATTTGGCGCAGGCAATCGTCATCGCACTCTGACTCACGGCATTCATCACATATCCCCGATCCAACGCCGCCAGCGTCCAAAACGCTGCATGAAGAGGCGACGAAGCCGCATAAAAAGCGGTGAAATCGCGCCGGAAGCAAGCCCTCCCGCCCGAGGGATTGCGCTTATGTCAAAGTTAAATGACGGCAACGCGGCGAAAGCCTAAGCGCGCCGGTCCGAGCGAATTGAGGACTGGAATGCCGATTGTCGATCTCTTAAGCGGCGGCCTGAGTAAGAAAAGGATAGCGCTTGGCCGCGGCTATCTCGCAGCCCTCATCATAACGACCGCTGCGGCCTTGCTACAGATTGCCTTGCAGCCGGTGCTTTACCCGTTTCCGCTGTTATTTTATCTGCCGGCGGTCGTCTTGGCGACACTCTATGGTGGGGCGGGCCCAGGCGCTTTGGCCGCTGTCGTTTCAGCGGCGTGCGTCTTTCATTTCGCCTGGCCCGGGCCGCATTTGCCAGGGCGCCACCTTCTGGGGAGCCACTTTCTTGGGAGCTGCTTGGGCCTATTCGATGCGAGGGTCGCGCTGCCCTTCTTGAGTTATGCCGTCGTCGCCGCGGCGTCCGTTTTCGCTGTCCAAGCGGCGCGAAGCGAGCGCATGCGCCTGCGGCTGCAATATGCCGAGACGATCGCGCAATTGAGCCTCGAAAAAGAGCGGCTCGCCTCGCTCCAGCGTCGCATGACGACGAATATGCAGGCCGTCGCGAGTCTTCTGACCTTGCAAAAGATAAAGCTACGCTCGGACCCCGGTTCCGCTGCGCGGATCATCGACGATGCGCGCCAGAGGGTCGTCGAGCTGAGCCAGATCAACCGTCGGCTGAGCGAATACGCCCTGGGCGGGCAGGGCATGGCGGAATATCTGCGTCTGCTCTGCGCCGACTTCCAGGTGGGCCTTGCCGCATCGCACGACATTCGCTGCACGACAGCGGACGACGTCGATATCAAGGATCCTGATAAGCTGCTCGCATTGTCGGTGCTGGTCGGCGAGGCTGTGGGCAATGCGCTGAGACACGGCTTCCGTGAGAACCAGGCTGGCACCATTGCCGTCAATCTGCGCCGCACGGCCGCCGGACGCTGTCAGCTGACGATTGCCGACAACGGCCGCGGGCTTCCCTATCCTGTCGACCCGGCCGAGGCCGCGAGCAGCGGCTTTGTCATCATGCGGGCAATGGCCGTCCAGCTCGCCGGCCAGCTTGAGGCATCGCCATCCAAGCAAGGCACGACGCTGATCGTCAATTTCGAGGCTTAGCGCGACGGCGCCCGGGGCTGCGGTCCGATGCTTTAGCTCGGCCGGTCGCCGGGTTCCGCCCGCGTCGGCGTCGGCAGTTTCGGCGGATTGCCGAGGCGCCGGTCGAGATAGATCGAGACTTCCTCGATCAAGGGTTCGACGCAATTCTCGAAGAAATGGTTGGCGCCCGGGATCACCGCATGTTCGATCGTGATGCCGCGCTGCGTCTTCAGCTTTTCGATGAGGCCGGTGACTTCCTTGAGCGGCGCGACGCGGTCCTGATCGCCGTGGACGAAGAGGCCCGACGACGGGCAGGGCGCGAGAAACGAAAAATCGAACCGGTTGGCCGGCGGGGCCACCGAAATGAAGCCTTCCACCTCCGGCCGGCGCATCAAAAGCTGCATGCCGATCCAGGCGCCGAAGGAGACGCCGGCGATCCAGCAGGCGCGTGCATCCGGATTGATCGTCTGCGCCCAGTCGAGCGCCGCGGCGGCATCGGAGAGTTCGCCCTGGCCGTGATCGAAAGCGCCCTGGCTGCGGCCGACGCCGCGAAAATTGAAGCGCAGCACAGAGAAGCCGCGTTCGGCGAAAGCATAATAGAGATTGTAGACGATCTGGTTGTTCATCGTCCCGCCGAATTGCGGATGCGGATGCAGAATGATCGCAATGGGCGCGCCGCGCTGCGTCGAGGGATGAAAGCGACCCTCAAGACGCCCCGCAGGGCCGTTGAAAATAACCTCGGGCATTCCGTCTCCTAAAGCTTCTGGCGGCACTGGCTCAGGCGCGGCATGCAGCCGGCACAATCGAGCCTTTCCGTGGGTTTGCTTGACGAACGAGCCACCGACCACATAGTCTGGAGTTAGAATTGTTCTAACCGTTTCGGCACCTTGCCGGGCCTGCTATCTGGGCCTGTCGGCAAATCAGGGGCTTCATCTACACGTCCGGCCGTACGGATTGCAATTATTTTGGCTTGATATTTTGACTTGGCTGCGGGCTTTTTCGATTCGCGTCGAGCCAGACGGAAGGGTTGATCTTTGACGCGGGCACGCGCCTATCTCGACCATAATGCTACGACTCCGTTGCGGCCGGCCGCGCGCGAGGCGATGGTGGCCGCCTTGGGGCAGGGCGGTAATGCCTCTTCGGTGCATCGCGAAGGCCGGCACGCCCGGGCCCTGATCGAGGCGGCGCGGGAAAGCCTCGCCCGCTTCGTCAAAACCCAGCCCAAGAATGTCTATTTTACCTCGGGTGCCACGGAAGCGCTCAATCTGGCGCTCACGCCCGGGCTTGAGCTTGACGGCAACAAGGCGCCCTTCGATGTGCTCCTGGTCTCGGCGGGGGAACATGCCGGCGTCCTGCAAGGCCATCGCTTCCCTGCGGCGGCCGTCGAAAAACTGCCGCTGACGCCCGATGGCGTCCTCGATCTCGCCGCGCTCGATACGGCTTTGGCGCGCCATGCGGGGCGTCGGGTCCTGCTGGCGCTCCAGGCCGCCAATAACGAGACGGGCGTGCTGCAGCCGGTCGCCGCGGCTGCGGGGCGCGTCCAGGCCGCCGGCGGCGCGCTCGTCTGCGATGCCGTCCAGGCGGCAGGCAAAGCGGCCTGTGACTTCGCTGCGCTCGGCGCGGATATTCTGGTGCTTTCGGCCCACAAAATCGGGGGGCCGCAAGGCGCAGGCGCCCTTTGTTTTGCCGCCGGCCGGCATCATATTGCGGATACGATCGTTCGGGGCGGCGGCCAGGAACGCGGGCTGCGCGCCGGGACCGAAAATGTCGCGGCGATCGCCGGTTTTGCCGCTGCGACGGAGAGTCTGGCCGAGGCTGGGGCGATTGAGATTGCCCGATCGGCCAAGCTGCGCGATAGGCTGGAGCGGGATGTGCTGGTGAGTGCGCCCGATGTTGTGTTCTTTGGCGCTGGCGTCGCTCGCCTGCCGAATACCGCGAATTTCGCGGTGCCCGGCGTGGGGGCGGAGGTTTTGCTGATGGCGCTCGATCTCGAAGGCGTCGCGGTCTCGTCCGGGTCCGCCTGTTCTTCGGGCAAGGTCAAGCGCTCGCATGTACTTGAGGCGATGAGCGTGCCGTCCGCCTTGGCGGAAGGGGCGATCCGGGTGAGCTTCGGTTGGAGTTCCAAGGAGGACGATGTGGACATGTTTCGGATCGCCTTCGCCAAGGCGGTCGAAACGATCCGGTCAAAGCGGGTGAAGCCCGCCGCGTAATTGAAGTCTGAACCAGCGGTCCTTGAAACCGCCGAGGTGAGGAGAGAAGAATGGCTGCGGTGCAGGAAACGATCGATCGCGTCAAGTCGATCGACGTGAGTGAATATAAGTATGGCTTCTTCTCCGAGATCGAATCGGAAAAGGCGCCGAAGGGGCTCAACGAAGACATCGTCCGTTTCATTTCGGCCAAGAAGAATGAGCCGGAATGGCTGACCGAGTGGCGGCTCGAAGCCTACCGCCGCTGGCTGACGATGCAGGAGCCGCGCTGGGCGCGGGTCGCTTACGAGCCGATCCCTTATCAAGAGCTCTATTATTACGCCGCGCCGAAGACCGCCGCGGGGCCGAAGTCGCTCGACGAGGTCGATCCCGAGCTGCTTAAGGTCTACGAGAAGCTCGGTATTCCGCTGAACGAGCGGGCGATCCTCGCCGGCGTCGAAGGCGCAGCCGAGGCGTCGAGCCGCGTCGCGGTCGATGCGGTGTTCGATTCGGTCTCGGTCATCACGACCTTCAAGGAAGAGCTGGCCAAGGCCGGCGTGATCTTCTGCTCGATCTCGGAAGCCGTGCGAACGCATCCGGAGCTGGTGCGCAAGTACCTCGGCTCCGTCGTGCCGCCGACCGACAATTTCTTCGCGACGCTGAACTCGGCCGTCTTCTCCGACGGGTCGTTCGTCTATGTGCCGCCGGGCGTGCGCTGCCCGATGGAGCTTTCGACCTATTTCCGGATCAACGAGAAGAACACCGGCCAGTTCGAGCGCACGCTGATCATCGCCGACAAGGGCGCGTACGTCTCCTATCTGGAAGGCTGCACGGCGCCGAAGCGCGACGAGAACCAGTTGCATGCGGCGGTCGTCGAACTGATTGCACTCGATGATGCCGAGATCAAATATTCAACGGTCCAGAACTGGTATCCTGGCGATGCCGCAGGCAAGGGCGGCGTCTATAATTTCGTCACCAAGCGCGGCGATTGCCGCGGCGCGAACTCGAAGATTTCCTGGACACAGGTCGAGACCGGTTCGGCGATCACCTGGAAATATCCGTCCTGCATCCTGCGCGGCGACAATTCGCGCGGCGAATTCTATTCGATCGCCATCTCGAACGGCCATCAGCAGGTCGATTCCGGCACCAAGATGATCCACCTCGGCAAGAACACGACAAGCCGAGTGATCTCGAAGGGCATTGCCGCCGGGGCTTCGCAGAACACCTATCGCGGTCAGGTATCGTCGCACCGCAAGGCGACGGGCGCGCGCAATTTCACCAATTGCGACTCGCTGCTCATCGGCAATGACTGCGGCGCGCATACGGTGCCCTATATCGAGGCACATAATCACTCGACGCAGTTCGAGCACGAGGCGACGACCTCGAAAATCTCCGAAGATCAGCTCTTCTATTGCATGCAGCGCGGGCTCGACGCCGAAGAGGCGACGGCGCTGATCGTCAACGGCTTCGTCCGCGACGTGCTGCAGCAATTGCCGATGGAATTCGCCGTCGAAGCGCAGAAGCTGATCGCGGTTTCGCTTGAAGGCAGCGTCGGCTGATCAGCCCGCGCCTCTCGTTGCAAGGATCACAATCATGTTGGACGTCAGAAATTTGAGCGTGTCGATCGGCGACCGCGAAATCCTCAAGGACTTCAATCTCACCGTCGCCGACGGCGAAGTTGCCGCGATCATGGGGCCGAACGGCTCTGGCAAGTCGACGCTCTCTTATGTCATCGCCGGCAAGCCGGATTATGAAGTCACTTCGGGCGAAGTGCTGCTCGACGGCGAGAACATCCTCGACCTCTCGCCCGACGAGCGCGCTGCCAGGGGCGTATTTCTCGCCTTTCAATATCCGGTCGAGATTCCCGGCGTCACGACGATGACCTTCTTGAAGGCGACGCTCAACGCCATTCGCAAGCAGCGCGGCGAGCCCGAGCTTTCGATTCCCGATTTCATGAAGCGGGTGAATGCCGCGGCGGCGAAGCTCGACATCAAGTCCGACCTGTTGAAGCGCGCCGTCAATGTCGGCTTCTCCGGCGGCGAGAAGAAGCGCATGGATATTTTCCAAATGGCGTTTCTCGAGCCGCGCTTTGCCATTCTCGACGAGACGGATTCGGGCCTCGATATCGACGCCCTCAGGATCGTCGCCGATGGCGTCAACGCTTTGCGAACCAAGGGGCGTAGCTTCCTCGTCATCACCCATTATCAGCGCCTGCTCGAATATATCGTGCCGGACAAAGTGCATGTGATGGCGGGCGGGCGCATCGTGCGCAGCGGCGGCAAGGAGCTGGCGCTCGAACTCGAGAAGAACGGCTACCGCGACTACGTCGAAGCAGAAGTGGCATAGGCCATGAGCATTCCAGTCATTCCCACGCCGACGGCTGCGGAAAACGCGCTGGCCGAAGCGTTCCGCGAGGCGAAGGCCAACCTGCCGGGCAATCCGGCCGTTGCCGAACAGCGGGCGCAGGCTTTCGCGGCCTTTGCCCGCGCCGGCCTGCCCAACCGCCGCATCGAAGCTTGGCACTATACCGACTTGCGCAATCTGATGCGCCGGGCGCTGCCGCTCGCGCCGATCCCGACGGATCAGCAGATTGCCAAGCTGTCCGCCGAGGCCGGTAAATTGCCATCGCCGCGGCTGGTGCTGGTCGATGGCATCTTTGTCCCGGAATTGTCAGGGCCATTGCCGGCCGGCATCAAAGTGATGTCGGTCGCGGCGGCGCTGGCGCAAGGCACGCCGGCGCTGATCGAAGGCCTTGCCGCCGCCTGGGCCGAGGCCGACGACGCGATGGTCTCGCTCAATGCGGCCTTGATGCAGGACGGTCTCGTCATCGACGTCGCACCGGGCACGAAGCACGAAGCCCCTTTCCATATCGTCTATGCGACCGTAGCGTCCGAGCCCGCGGCGCGGTTTTCGCGCTCGCTCGTGCGCGTCGGCGCCGGGGCAAGGTTCCGGTTCAATGAAATCAGCTTGGGGCAGGGGGGCCGCACCGGCCAGACCAATAATGTGCTGATCGTCGAAGTTGGGGATGATGCTCATGTCGCGCATAGCCTGTCGCTCACCGGCACAGAGCCGAACAGCCTGCGTCTCGAAACGTTCCTGGCGAAGCTCGGCGCCAGGGCGCAGTTCGACAGCTTCGCGCTTATTACGGGGGCTGGGCTTGTGCGCCGGCAGATCTACAAGCGATTCGAAGGCGCCGATGCGAAAGCTTCGCTGCGCGGCGTCTCGCTGTTGCGCGGGCGCGAACACGCCGACACCACGCTCTTCGTCCGCCATGCGGCGACGGGTTGCGAAGGTCGGCAGAATTTCCGCTATATCCTTGATGAGGAAGCAACCGGCGTCTTCCAGGGCAAGATCGTCGTCGACCGCATCGCCCAGAAGACCGACGGGCGCATGCTCGCCAAGGCGTTGCTGCTCAGCGACGCGGCGACGATGAACAGCCGGCCGGAGCTTGAGATTTTTGCCGACGATGTGGCCTGCGGCCACGGCGCGACGATCGGCGGTCTCGGCGAAGATCAGCTTTTCTATCTGCAATCGCGCGGCCTGCCGGCGAAAGAGGCCGAGGCGCTGCTCTTGGAAGCTTTCGCCGCCGAGCTCATTGACGAGATCGGTGATGAAGACCTCATCGCGGATTATCGCACCGATGTTGCCGCCTGGCTTGCCGGGAGGGCCGAGGCATGAACGAACATGTCGCCGCGCCGCTCGATGTCGCCAAGATCCGCCGGGACTTTCCGATCCTCGATCTCAAGCCCTACGGCAAGACGCTCGTCTATCTCGACAATGCTGCCTCGGCGCAAAAGCCGCGGCAGGTCGTCGATCGCATGGTCCACGCGACCTATAACGAATATTCCAACGTCCACCGCGGCCTGCATTATCTCGCCAACGCCGCGACCGAGGCCTATGAGGCGGCGCGCGAGAGCGTGCGCGCCTTCCTCAACGCCGGAAGCATCGACGAAATCGTCTTCACCAAGTCGGCGACGGAGGCGATCAATCTTGTCGCCTCGTCGTTCGGTCAGCGTTTCATCGGCGAGGGCGATGAGATCGTCCTCTCGATCATGGAGCATCACGCCAATATCGTGCCCTGGCATTTCCTGCGCGAGCGCAAGGGCGCGGTGCTGAAATGGGTCGATGTCGATGACGAGGGCAATTTCTCGCTCGATGCGTTCGAAAAAGCGCTGACGCCGAAGACCAAGATCGTCGCTATCACGCATCTTTCGAACGTGCTGGGCACCGTGACGCCGATCAAGGAGATCGTGACGATCGCGCACGCCCGCGGCATTCCGGTGCTGGTCGACGGCGCCCAGGGCGCCGTGCATCTCGATGTCGATGTGCGCGACCTCGATGTCGATTTCTATGCCATCACCGGCCACAAGCTTTATGGGCCGACCGGCGTCGGCGCGCTCTACGGCAAGAAGGAATGGCTGGAGAAACTGCCGCCCTTCCTTGGCGGCGGCGAGATGATCAACGAGGTCACCAAGGATCGCGTGACCTACAACGATCCGCCGCATCGCTTCGAGGCCGGTACGCCGCCGATCGTCCAGGCGGTCGGCCTCGGCGCGGCGCTCGACTATATGCGCGACATCGGCCGGGCGCGGATCCATACCCATGAGACGGCGCTGAGCCATTATGCGCATGAGCGGATTTCGCGGCTGAATTCGGTGCGCGTCTTCGGCCGCGCCAACGGCAAGGGCGCAATTCTTGCCTTCAATCTCCGGGGCGCGCATCCGCACGATGTCGCGACCATTATCGACCGCGATGGCGTGGCCGTCCGAGCCGGGACGCATTGCGCGCAGCCGCTGCTGACGCGCTTCGGGGTGACCTCGACATGCCGCGCCTCCTTCGCCATGTACAATACATTCGAAGAGGTCGATAAGTTCATCGAATCGCTACAGAAGGCGGAGGGTCTCTTTGCCTGAGGATATGATTACCGAAGCGCAGAGCCCGGCCGTGCAGCCCGCACCCGCCGGAACCGCGGCCATCGAACCGACTTCGCCGAACGAGCCGCAATGGTTCTTCGCGCCGGCCATTACGCAGGAAGAGCGCGCCCGACTGACCGAAGAGACGGTCGCCGCGCTCAAGACCGTTTACGACCCGGAGATCCCTTGCGACATCTATGAGTTGGGGCTGATCTACTGCGCCGTCTTCGACGACAGCCGCAAAGTGCTGATCGACATGACGCTGACGGCGCCGGGCTGCCCTGTCGCGGGCGAACTGATCCAATCGGTCGAGAGCGCGGTCGGCGCGGTCGGCGGCGTCTCCTCGGTCGAAGTCAACATGGTCTTCGATCCGCCCTGGGACCAAAGCCGGATGTCGACCCAGGCACGGATCGCGCTCGACTTCTATTGATGCGAAGAGGCACCCGCATTCCTATATGATGCTGGAGCGCCAAGGAGATGACGATGGCGAAAGCCAAGTTTCCGATTATGACTTTGACCGAAGCGGCGGCTGATCGGGTCCGTACGTTGATCGGCAACCGGCCGATCGCCGGGCTGCGCATCGGTGTCAAGAACGGCGGCTGCGCCGGCATGTCCTATACGCTCGACTATGCCGCGGAGATCGGCCCCTATGACGAAGTGATCGAAGACAAGGGCGTCAAGATCATCATCGATCCGAAGGCCTTGATGTTCCTCTTCGGCACCGAGATGGATTTCCAGACGGATAGGATCGGCTCGGGCTTTACCTTCAACAACCCGAACCAGACGGGCGCCTGCGGCTGCGGCGAATCCGTCGCGCTGGCGCCGGCCAGCGAAGCGCAGATCGAAGAAGCCCGCCGCGCCAACGCGGCCGGCTGACTTACTCCGCCTCTTCGACGACCCGCGGCTTCAATTTCACCGGACGCAGTAGAAAGCTCGGCGTGTGATCGCCCATGCCGACTACGGGCCGATCGTCGTGATCGCGAAACTGGCCGCGCTCCGGCCGATGGCCGCGCTCGGGTTTCGTCGTATGACCGTTCGATTTCGGCGCCTGCGGGGCGTCGTGCGGACGCTTGCCGTGCTGCTCGCGCGCGC